>DVDV01000130.1 GCA_015296075.1 Leptolyngbyaceae cyanobacterium M33_DOE_097
GAGAATAATTCTCACAAAAATATTCATTTTGAACAGCTATCAATGGCTGGAATACCCATTCTGCCGTTCATAAAATTGAGCGCACAAGCCTTTAGAGGCTCTGACTTCAGTACAAATGTTTCAAAATGAGAATTGCTGCTATGATGCACGGATTCATTCCACCAGAGCGATTTTTTGCTTACCTCACCTGGACTGAGATTGAGGCATTGCCGAACAAGCAAGATGTTGTAATCATTCAACCGATTGGCGCGATCGAGCAACATGGGCCGCATTTGCCCCTTGCCGTTGATGCCGCGATCTCGCAGGCTGTTTTAGGGAAAGCCCTGGCTCAACTGGATCCGGCGATTCCGGCGTATGCGTTGCCGACTCAGTGCTACGGCAAGTCGAATGAACACTGGCATTTTCCAGGCACGATTTCGCTCACGGCACAGACGTTGACGGCACTGCTGATGGAAACGGGAGAAAGCCTGTATCGGGCTGGATTTCGGAAATGGGTGCTGATGAACGCCCACGGCGGGCAACCTCAAGTGATGGACATTGTGGCGCGCGATTTGCATCAACGGTATGAAGACTTTTTGGTGTTTCCACTGTTTGTGTGGCGGGTGCCGAATTGTGCGGCTGAGTTGCTCACCCCCGTTGAGCTAGAGTTTGGGATCCATGCAGGGGATGCTGAGACTAGTGTGATGCTGTCGATCTTGCCAGACCAGGTGCGAATGAACCGGGCTGTGACGGAGTATCCGCCTGAGTTGCCGCCTGACAGTCTATTGAGTATGGAAGGCGCTTTACCATTTGCCTGGGTGATGCGCGATCTGACCCAAAGCGGGGTGTTGGGGGATGCGAAAGCGGCAACTTCAGCCAAGGGCGATCGCCTAATGAACTCCTTAGTAGAGGGCTGGGTCAAAGCAATTAAGGATATTCACCAGTTTCAGCAACCGCAAGCCTGGAAACAGCCACCTGCTTAAAAAGCAGGTGAGCTTTAGTTGATGGGTTTACCCGTTAGAAATAGGAAGGCAGACTGAGAAGCACGTTTTTCCAGGTTGAGAAGAGACCGTAATCGAGCCATGATGCCGATTTTCGACAATCCGGCGGACGGTTTCGAGGCCTAGTCCGGAGCCTTGCCCAACAGGTTTTGTGGTAAAGAACGGCTCAAAAATGCGAGATTGAATCTCACACGGAATGCCACTCCCTGTATCTGTAATTACGACGTGAATTTGACTAAGGGTTTTACGAGTCGTGATGGTGAGCGTGCCTTGCCCATCCATGGCCGCGATCGCGTTGTCGATCAGATTCGTCCAGACCTGGTTGAGTTCACTGCCATAGGCAAGAATTTTGGGTAACTCGCGGTCATAGTGGCGATCGACCTGAATGCCATACTTCAGCTTGTGGGCAAAGAGCAATAACGTGTCTTCTAACCCCTGGTGAACGTCTACTTCCTGCTGAACCCCGCGATCTAAATAAGAGTAGGATTTCATCGCTTTCACCAGGTCAGAGATCCGCTCGGCCCCCCGTAAGCCATGCTGAATCATCGACATCACTTCAAACGAAAGCCCCAGCCAGTGTAACCCCATTTCACGCAGCTCGGTCGGGTTATCGCGCCAGGGTTTCATCAGTTCTTCCAGCGTTTCTACCTCAACGCCACCCGATGCTAACGGTTCTGCCAGTTTCCAGGCTTCTTTCACACCATAATCCTCAAGCCACTCGAGTAGGATCTCTTCGCGATCGCTAATCGCAATTGGGTCAAGCGATTGATTGAGGATGATTTCAAAACCGCGATCGCGCGCCTGGAGCCAAAGTTGAGTATGCGCTTCGTCAACTTGCTGTTGGCCGTAGATGAGGTTCATCCGTTGCAGCTCCAGCACTGCGACTGGCAACTCTCGCAGAGCCCGAACGAGGGCGGCGGCTGGATTGTTTAACTCGTGGGCGAGTCCGGCTGACAGTGTACCGAGCGCCGCCATTTTTTCGCGTCCCCGAATGAAGGACTCTAACCCCCGTACCCGTTTCTGCAAAACCCGAAAAATAATGCGCTCAAAGTCGCGGCATTCGTGTAGCAATTCCCGAAAATCTTCCCCAGAGATTTCATAGAGGCGGCAATCGCTCAGGGCTTGCACAGTGACAGGGGAAGGCTCATCCGTTAGCACAGGAATTTCGCCAAAAAAGGAGGGCGCTTGATGTTTGCCGATTGGCAAATCGTTGCCTTCACTGCGGCGAGTTAGATTGATCTCCCCCTCCACTAAGATGAAAACCCCACGTGCGTCATCGCCTTCCTGGATCAGCACTTTATCGGTGGGCAGCTCGATCACTTGCACGCGATCGCACACCCACTCTAGCCGCGTGGTAGGCAAGTGCCGAAATGGTTCGAGCTTTACCAAATCGTCAGTACACAGCATGCGTCTCCTGGGCTAGAGGTTAGCCAAATAACGGTGAACAAACTGCACAGCGATCGACCCTTCCCCCACACCAGAGGCCACCCGCTTAACCGAAGCAGAACGCACGTCTCCGGCGGCAAAAATTCCTGGCACGCTGGTTTCTAACAGGAAGGGCGGACGAGTCAGAGGCCAACTCTTTGGGAGTTGCCCATCACTCAGCAACAAATCAGCTCCCGTTAAGATAAATCCCTGGGCATCGCGCTCCACAATGCCGTGTAGCCAGTCAGTCTTAGGGCTAGCCCCAATGAAAATAAACAGCGATCGCGCGGCGACGGTTTCTTTCTCACCCGTATTGCTGTTGGCAATCACAATTTTCTCTAAGTGATCGGTGCCTGCCACTTCGACCACACTACAGCCCGTGCAGACTTTGATGTTGGGCGTGGAAGCAATTTGGTCAATTAAGTATTGCGACATGCTGGTTGCGAGCGAGGCTCCCCGCACCAACATAATCACCTGATTCGCATACTTTGAGAAATGCATGGCGGCTTGTCCGGCTGAGTTGGCTCCCCCAACCAGGTAAACGTCTTCACCCTGACACGCGATCGCCTCGGTCATTGCTGCCCCGTAGTAAATGCCCGCACCCGTTAACGCCTCTGCCCCCGGCACCGTTAAGCGTCGGTAGGAAACACCTGTCGCGACTAACAAGGCATGGCAACTAATCTCACTGCCATCAGCTAGTTGCAAAACGCGGTATGTGTCTTGAATGTCAACACCAACCACCTCTTGCGGCGTCAGGATCTCAACCCCAAATCGGCGAGCTTGAGTGACTGCACGCCGGGCCAGGTCAGCGCCACTCAACCCCACCGGGAAGCCCAAATAATTTTCAATGCGTGAGCTAGAACCTGCCTGACCACCAGGAGCCTGACGCTCAATCAACACTGTATCTAAACCTTCTGAAGCACCATAAACCGCCGCTGCTAAGCCAGCTGGCCCACCACCGACGATCGCCAGGTCATAAAAGGGTCGCTCAGCCCGAGTTTTGAGACCAATTTTTTCGGCGATCGCGAGGCTGCTTGGTTGACTCAACTGAGTCCCATCTGGGAAAAGCACTAAGGGCAACTCAGTTGGACTATTGATTGACTCCGCACACTCTAGCAGCTTGGTTGTAACACTGTGGTCTTGCTCAACATCGAGCCACTGATAGGGCACCTGGTTGCGAGCCAAAAAGTCTTTAACCTGGTGGGACAAGGGTGACCAGCGATGCCCTAACACACGAATGCCCTCGAAAGGGGGACGAAAGGCGGCTAACCAGTCATCCAGCAAGTCATCTAAAACAGGGTAGAGCCTTTCCTCTGGGGGATCCCAGGGTTTGAGCAAATAGTAATCGAGATGGGCAATATTGATCGATTGAATCGCCGCATCGGTATCAGCATAAGCTGTCAAAAGCGCTCGTTTAGCGTCGGGGTAAAGGCCGATCGCGTGACCCAAAAATTCCACACCGCCCATCTGAGGCATGCGCTGATCGGCCAGAAATAAGGCGATTGGTTCATTTTGTAGCTTCAGCTTCTGAACTGTATCGAGGGCCGCCGTACCGGATTCGGCTCGCATAACTCGAAAGCGATCGCCATACTGTCGCCGCAGATCTCGTGCAACCGCTTGCAGCACTTCAGGATCATCATCCACAGTCAAAATTACAGGTTTCGTTACCATCTCAGTTTCATCCAACGATTCAGGGGGCTAGCTGTGGGCTTGATATTTAGCAAGCTTGAGGGATATTGAGGATTGGCAGACATAATTCTGATAAACGATAGACGATGTTTAGAGTTTCGTCCGTTCGCTAAATGACGATCAATCGTTTACCTTAAAAACTTTCAGTCATTAGCCAATCCCGGCCAGGTTCATCGCCTAAGAATTGCCTCCAGGCAAGAGTGGCTTGCGTGACCATATTTTCAGGGGCTTGATACTGTTTAAAGTAGGCAGTAAAAAATTTCGTTCATTATCTTGCAACTTGCTTTCAGTAGCAACTAGCGAAAAAACAAGGCTTTGCCTGACCATAGGTCAGTTGACGATCGCGATACTATAGCAATCCAGATAGGATTGTGAAAAAGATTTCTCCGGAAACTTTTTCATAACAACCCTCTCATTTCACAAGTCATTTGGTTCTGCTGCAGAAGCGTGAGACAGAAGATTAGGAGAAAAACTGAAGCAAAATTGAATCGCACAAATCAGCTAGAAGTGCGTTAGACCAAGTGCGATCAAACTTCCTTTAATTGCTGGTTTTGTAAGTTGTTTGAAGCAGACAGAAGAAGAGCTTGTATTAAAAAATGCCCAGAATCATGGCTGATTTGGGCATTTAAGGCTGAAGATTGGGGTGGCACAAATCCTAGTCGGAATGTGGGAGAAAGCTGCTCAATCCTTTCTCACAGAGTCTCCTATGGGTGCAAACTATTTAATAACCTGCACACTTTGATAAGTAAACTGGACAGTTTGAGAAAACGCGGTCACAGAAGTATTTTGCATTAGAAGGAAACCTTGCCTGCAAAAGATCGCTTTCTCTAAAACTTAGAGAAATAGAGAAAACAAGGTGTCATTTGGCTGTTGTCGCAACCTACTCGACTAAAACAGCTAAGTTGCAATTAATCACTTTTGCAAAAAACTCAGCTTGGTCTGCAAAAATGCTGAAGACCTGCTCCATATCTGAAATTTCAAACAGGCAACGAGCTTGATGATTGAGAGAACAAAGATAAAGTGAACTAGTGGCTAAGCGCGCGCGTGCATGGAGTGAAACCAGCATTCCTAAGCCATGACTGTCAATGAAATCAACGTTTTCAAGGTTGATCAAAATGTGAGGTACGCGAGCTTCAAGATACTGGTTAAATTCTTGTGATAGCTCTTTTACCGATGCCGTGGTCAGAATTCCAGAGGGAGTTAGAACTTTTACATTAGAATTTGTGGACATATGAGACCCTAAGCCAACTAAGAAAGTAGAGAAAAATTGAGTGAAATCACGTATCTTCTTTCAAGAAACCTGAAAATCTGCTAGAAATTACCTAAGTGATTTACTCGGAAAAGTGGGAGTTGATGAATTGATAGATGCACTCATTGGGCATTGCTTCCACGCAATTAACCCCAACACCTTACTAAATTTAGATTGACTTTTTTTAGAAAAAAAATCAATAACCTCGGCCTAACTTTATGCAGGATCAATCATCCATCAAACTCTATGAACCATTTGTAAAGCTTGCGTTTTGCTTTCAGTTTGAGATAGCTATAAAAGCAATTTGTCTGAGTAAAATTACGCCCTTTTTCTGATTGCAATGGCAAGAATTCAACTAAAGTCTATTTCTCGCAAGATTGGCGAAACGGTAGTGATTGAAAATATCACCCTATCAGTGGAAGACGGCTCATTTTGTGTGTTAGTTGGCCCGTCTGGGTGTGGTAAATCTACGCTTTTACGAATGATTGCGGGTTTAGAAACTGCTACTTCAGGTGACATTTATATTGGCGATCGCCCGGTCAACCAGGTTCCAGCTCGGCAGCGCGATGTTGCCATGGTCTTTCAAAACTATGCGCTCTATCCTCACATGACCGTTGCTGAAAATCTTGCCTTTGGTTTGAAAATGCGTAAAGCAGACTCGGCTACCATTCAGCAGCGGATTGAGACGGTGGCTCAACAACTGGGGATCGGGCACTTACTCGATCGCAAGCCGGGGCAGTTATCAGGTGGTCAGCAGCAACGGGTGGCATTGGGTCGCGCGATCGCTCGCAAGCCGCAAGTGTTTTTGTTAGATGAGCCGCTTTCTAATTTGGATGCTCAACTGCGCGACGATACCCGCGCCGAAATCAAACGGTTGCATCAACAAGTCGGCATTACAACGCTCTATGTCACCCATGATCAGGTCGAAGCGATGACGCTGGCCGATCTCATCGTGGTGCTGAATCAGGGCAAGATTCAGCAGGTAGGAGAGCCGCAAGAAATTTATCAGAGTCCCCGTAATCGGATGGTGGCTACCTTCTTGGGCAATCCCCCAATGAACACAATGCCTGCCGTTTTCTGCGATCGCGAGTTTAGGTTGGGGACTCAAGCGATCGCTGTCCCCGCATCATTACTAGAAACGATACCCCTGCAACCCAATCAGACGGTTGATTTGGGCCTGCGGCCTGAGCATCTGCAGATTCACCCAGAAGGGCAACTAGCGGCCGAGTGTGTGTTGGTAGAACCACTGGGGCGTGAAACTCTCGTGCGAGCGGCACTGACTGATATTACTCCGGCTCCTTTGCTGAACTTACTAACGAAGCCAGAAGCGGGCGTGCGAGTCGGCGATCGCTTCCGGTTGTATTTCGACCCAGAGGTGCTGTTTGTGTTTGACGGGCAATCGGGCGATCGTGTGTATCCGCCACTGACTGATTGCAATTAAAGTGCTTCCGGCATATCAGTGCTAACGGCATTCACGAGCGAGAGCAGCACTCCTGTTTGTTCTTGACCGTTTGTAGCCAGGTCACTGTGACATAGATAGACCCGTTCTGTTGTGCGAGCCAGCAAGTCGAGCAAAATCCGGCGGAGTCGCTGCTCATTCGAGGCAAGCGTATCGGCAGCCGTCCACAAGTGCCCCGACCAACTCTGTAGAAAGAGGGGCGCGGCATAGAGCGCATCGACCCCCGAAAGCCAGCGGTTAGAACCAACATCAAGCCAAAACTGCCAGCGATGGGCACGATGACTCGACCGATATTGAAAGACCGTCGCCAGTGTTACCGCATTACTCGCAGAGCCAATGGGTCGGACTGGGAACGGATTTGCTGTAATGGTGCCACTTTGCAGAAGTTGAATAAAGCGGGTCACTGTCATGGCGGCAGGAGTTTCTTGGCGATCGATGCGACGCAGACGATTGTGAACTTCCCAGTAGTGCTGCGCAGTTTCAATCAATTGGCGCAGGGCAGAGAGTTGGTCAAAAGCGAGGCCACTTCCGCTTAGCAGAAAATGCTGAATGGCTCGGTCTAACAGGGCAATCGGACTGGGGATCAGGCGTTGCTCAAGTTGCTCTTGTTGATTCTGGATCCAGGCGACAATACCCTCATAGGCTTCACTGGCCTGGTAGCCTAACCGATCCCAACGGGGAAAAGTGCTGACGGGCAAAAGGCGGGGTCGCTCTGGGTGAGGGGCAAAGCAGTAATCAGCCAGTAACCCGGCTCGCACAGCATCGATCGCTGAGGGGATACTGACACTGGCAACGACTCCGGCTGAAGCTGGTGCTGTCACTTCTGTAGACGGTGCAGGCTGAGGTTGGCGTGTTAGAACTACCAACATTTCAGCGATCGCCTCTCGGTTCAACAACCGTCCCGTGTTGGGGTAGACCAGGGCCATCAGGGTCAGCAATCCACGCACCAGCGGATAACTATTCAGAGGTCGCTGGTCATTCAGCGACTCCACCGGAATTTGATGACTGGTGAGAATGTCAATGATGGCGTAACGGGCGATCGCGTCTAAACCGGGGCCAATTACCGCAATCTCGCGTGGCTGAATCTCACCCGCTTGAACGGCCTCCAAAATGGTAGTAGCAATCTGGCGAATCAATTGCGATCGCGCGGTTGTCTGAATCAGTTGAAACCCAGCGGGGAGCGGTTCTATCACCGTTGGTTCCGTCGCAAGCGTCAAAATCTCCTCGGCGTGATCGATCGCCAGAGAAGGGACGGGATGCTGAGTCAGGTACTCGATTTCGCAACGGTCAGCCAGCCCAGACAGATAATCGGGGTCAGCGCCTAAGCCGAGTCGTACAGCTCCTTCTGGGTTAAAGCTAAAAACAGCTTTGACGCCTGCGTCGAGTAACTGCTCAAACAGCAAACGGGCGATCGCAGGGTATTCATCTACGTCGTCTGCCAGGAGAACCTGAAAGCGCCGTGTGAGTTGCTCCTGGTAGAGTGGGTGGGGCAATAAATATTGAGAGTAGAGAATGGCATTCAGGCTGTAGGTCAGCAAGCCCCGCTCTAAACACCACTGCTGCCAGCGATCGAGCATCGTGGCGATCTCATCAAAGGGTAATGGTAGCCCAGGATCGGAACCCGCGATCCCCCGTTCTAAAATGTGGGGAATATCAGAGGTGCCAAAGCCAGCCAGTGCAGCCAGTTGCAGCAAGTCTAAGATGCGTCGCACCAGCCGACCCTCGTTGACCCGTGCATCTTGAGCGATCGCCCGATCTAACTCCGCTCGCCAGAGTTGGGTGGCTAACTCTTGTTCAGTTTCGGGGGTTAACCGCAACGGAAACTGGGCTTTGAGTTCAAGTTGTTGAATTAACAATGTCCAAAAGAGCTGCACTTCGTCTTGAAAAAAGCCAGTCGGTGTTGTGGAGATAAACGACACTTTGCTATGGGTTGCGGCGGCTAGCTGATCAGCCAGATCTAAGCGATGTTCGCCAATTGCCGCAAACACCAGCACACCAGGTTGAGTGGGCGATCGCTCGGCTCCTGGTTGTGGTAGCAGTTGCGGGCGATCGCTCAGCGTCTCGACCCAGTTGACAAAGATTTCTACGATGCGGCTGGTTTTGCCACTTAGACTTGTACCAACAATCCATGTAGCTTGGGATTGCTCAGACATGTTCTAGAACGCTAATACTGATTTTGAGGACTTGTTAAGATCACAAAACGCTTGAGACTTCTAGAATACTCTTAATAAATCTTGCTCTCCATATATTTTCCCTCGTCAAGTTTCACTACCGTACTGATTGGGTATGAATGGTTCTTTTTTTCCCGGTATCAACCGCTTCTTGCAAAAAACAAGAAGGTGGTACGAAGACACGCCTGAGCGAGCATTAGAGCAAGCTTATGATGCTGCTCTAATGATTCAAGCCATTGAAGATGAGCATTTTGAAGGGCGAAAAATTGTTGCCTCTAATCGCTTGAGTGACAACACAAATGCGTATTTTCAGGCAGAGTTAAAGAAATACTTAAAGATTGCCAATATTCGTTTATCAGAGTTTCGTGCGAGTCGCTCAATTCTCAACGTGTTAGACGGCTCGGCAGATGTCCGATCAGGCAATTTTTCTTTAAGTGATAGAGAGAAATCTGCGGTCGTTTTAGAAAAACTGAAGTTTATTGACGCAACGCTTGAGCGTTACCAGATTCAATCGAATGAATCGGTTTCTTTAGTGCCTATTGCTCAGACAAACCAGACAAATAATATTCGTCAGTCTGCCAACCGCCCTGTTTCTAAAAAGCCAGGGAAAGTGGATTTACAGCAACTTGAGAACTTGTCTGAATCTGATTTAGAGACGAAAGATGCAGACGGTATCATGGACAAGACAGGTGTTTTACCCCGCTCAATTCTTAACACTTTAGACCGCATTAAACGTGATCTTGACCCGACCGCTGAGCAACAAGTTATTCAAAGTTACCGCACAACAAAAGCAAAAACATTAATCTCAATTCGATTTTTGATTTTGCTCATTATTATTCCGCTCTTAACGCAGCAGCTCTCTAAGATTTTTGTTGTTGGTCCTATTGTTGAGTTCTTTCGTAAGCCAGAAAGTTCAGCTATCTTTTTGAACTTTGAGTTAGAAGAAGAAGCACTGCGAGAGTTGCAACTCTATCGAGAACGATTGGAGTTTGATCTGCTTTTAGGTCGGGTTTCACCTGAAGTTATACGCGCCCCTAGATTAGAATCAGAACCGCGCAAATTAGAATCAGAACCCCACAAATTAGAGTCAGAATCTCATAGTTCAACTAAAAAAGCTGGTGATGCTACCCTCGTTTACAGTCGTCAGACAGAACTCAATCGATCTCTGACAGCTCAAGCCATCCCTGAAGAAAAAGCAACCACACCATTAACACCTGAAGAAAGGGAAGCTTATATTGAACGGCAGGTGCGCGAAAGAGCAAATGAATTAGGTAGAGACTATCAACGTCGGGGGACAAATGCGATTAAAAATGTCTTTGCTGATATTTTCTCGGTTGTTGCTTTTGGCTTGGTGATTGCTACTAATCGGCGGGAGGTCGCAGTTTTAAAGTCGTTTATTGATGAGACAGTGTATGGATTGAGTGATAGTGCGAAAGCTTTTATTATCATTCTCTTCACTGATATATTTGTCGGGTTTCACTCACCTCATGGTTGGGAAGTTTTGCTCGAAAGTATTTCTCGACATTTTGGTTTGCCAGCTAATCGAGATTTCATCTTTTTGTTTATTGCAACCTTTCCAGTGATTCTCGACACGATCTTCAAATACTGGATTTTCCGCTACTTAAACCGTGTTTCACCTTCAGCCGTTGCCACTTATCGCAACATGAACGAGTCTTAACAAGACAGGTTTTACTGGCTACAGAAAAGAATGGTAGGAGGCAGGAACACTGACCCAAGTGTTTGCCTGATTGGATTGATGGGCCAAATCCATCAATTGCTGAGAGGCCACTCCCTCTTTCAGGGATGGTGTTAATGGCATACCCTGATCGATACCTTGCACCAGGCGATCAATAATGCGAATGGTGGGTGCGATGCGACCGTCATCAAAGGTGCGGGGAAATTCGAGTTGAGCGGGTACAGGTAACTCTTCTAAGGTCGCTCCTGCCTGACTCCCCCACAGTTGAAAGCCATGCACGTAATCTTTTAAGTTGCTGCTGCCCAAGACAAGGGTGCCGCGATCGCCATACACTTCAACCCAATGCCCTCTACCCTGGTAAGTGGCTGCACTTAAATTCATCTGACACGGTGTACCGTCGGCCAACTCCAGCATGATCTGGCAAATGTCATCGGCATCAACGGTTTTTAACTCGCCCGTAGCAGGGTCGGGTCGTTGTGGCACAGAAACGCTGAGACGAGCATTCAACTGTTTCACGCCTCCAAATAGCCAGTGAACGTAGTCAAAAGCGTGGGAGCCGATCGCACCTAACGCTCCACCCCCCATACTTTTTTGGGCGTACCAGTTCCAGGGACGACTGGCATCCGCTCGACTGGGTACCAGCCAATCAATTTTGACAAAGCGGACTTTGCCGACGTAGCCAGCTTGGAGTAACTCCGCCAACTGCATCCAGGCAGGGATGCAACGAAACTCAAAATTGACAGCCGTAATCAAACGGTTGGATGCTGCAATGTGGTACAGTTCCTCGGCTTCATGGGCGGTGAGGGTGAGGGGTTTTTCGAGGAGGACATGCTTGTGCGCCAATAGTGCCGTTTTTGCCATCGAAAAGTGTAAGAACGGTGGAGTGGCGATGCTCACAATTTGTACTTCCGGTAAAGCCGCGATCGCCTCAATGCTGGTGCAGGCATGGGGAATCTGGTTGGTCTGGGCGATCGCAGTTGCTTTGTCGCGATCGCGGTGGTAGATGGCGACAACCTTTGTCCGATGATGTGCCTCAAACGCTGGCAGGTGAACTTTCTGCCCAAATCCGGTGCCAACGATGGCGACTCCAAGTTCTGGCTGCTGCATCTGACTGTTTTATCTCAACCCTTCTCAGTAAGGATGTCGCAGATTGGTCAGTGAATCAACCCCTGCGATCGCCTAACCCAAAGCAACATCTAAAAACATCATCGTGACGAAACCGACCATAATGCCGATGGTTCCTTCTTTTTCAATGCCCTTGCGGTGTGACTCTGGAATAATTTCATCACTAATCACAAACAGCATCGCCCCTGCTGCAAATGCCATGCCCCAGGGCAAAACAGCGGTGCCTAAACTGACAATGCCACCGCCAAACAGTCCGCCAATTGGTTCAACCAGGGCAGTGAGTAGCGAAACTCCTAGCGCATAGCCGACTGAGTAACCCTGCGATCGCAACGCCACCGCGACTACTAAACCCTCCGGCATATTTTGCAAACCAATCCCCATTGCAACGGGCAAGCCCTCGTGCCAATTGCCACCGCCAAAACTGACCCCGACGGCCATGCCCTCTGGAAAATTGTGCAATGTGATGGCGATAATAAACAACCAAATTCGAGCCAGGTTGGCAATGTCGCCTTCGGAACCTTTAAAGAAATGTTCGTGCGGAAATCTAGCGTGAATGAAGTTGAGTGCCCAACCACCGAATAGAATCCCAACCACCATAATGAAAGCGGCAAGACCTTTGGACGTGCCTTGTGCGATCGCGGCTTCCGTACCCGGCACGATCAGCGAAAACGCTGTTGCTGCCAACATGACACCGCCACCAAAGCCAAGCAAAATGCCCTCGATGCGAGGTGTAATTTTAGGAATAACTAAAATCGGCAGGGCACCAATCACCGTTCCTAAACCGGCAAGCAAACTCGCAAAAAAAGCGACAAAAATTGTTGGCATAGGTTGCCCCAAGCAGGTTTCGCCTATTTTATCGGTTGTTGATTCGCCAGTGGTGTGTTTTACGGAATGAATGCAGGTTTTGCGCCACAGATTCCCCACACCCCGATGACATTAGCCTCTTATCGACCCACCTGACTACAGTATTCGAGGGTTGAAAGCGTTGTTTTGTAAGGATTTTGGAACCAGCGATCGCGCACTTGAATGGCGGCAGGTGTCCTAATAAACCCATTCACCAGGTCTTGCCAACGGTTTTCTCCAGCGGGCAGCGCAAACCCATAAAACTGGCAATCGAGCGGTCGGTTCGGGATGAGGGAAAACTGATCCAGCGCGGCTCCCCGTTGAGTCAGTTGCCCTAGTAACAGGATGCCAGCATCTGCGATCGCATCTAGACGCCCCTCTTGAAGCTGCTGCAGGGCTTCACTGGAAGCATTTGTTCCGCTGAATGGCGTTAGCTGAGTTTGTGGATAGAGTTTGGCGATCGCCCTAGTGTTACTGGTGTTGAAGACGCCAATCGAGGTGATGTCGGGGGTGGGTTGTTGCGTCGTGGAGACGAGCAGTTGCGTACCCGAAATAAAGAACGGCTCGGAAAAATCAACCGTTTTTGACTGAATGATAGGATTAGGGCCACATTCAATGTGGGCGCTGCCTTGCGGTAGAAGCGAAAGGGGGTTGTCCTGGTTGACAGGTAGCCGCACCACCTCAACCGAACGAGTGGGTAAATTGAGCTGCGTTTCAACCTGCGATCGCAAGGCATCCATTGCGTCGATGCAATAACCTGTCCATTGCCCTTTGGTGTCGAGATACCCAAACGGAGGAGCGTCACTACGAACGGCAACCTTTAAGACACGGGTGCGGCGAATTTCATCCAGCACTGATTCGCGGCGGGCGGATGTCGCTGTAACGGGCGGTGGAATGATGGGCTTGGGTGGGGTGCGACCATACGCTTGCGTCAGCTGCTCTGGTGTTAACTGCCGCACAATATCGAGTTCAAGCGTGGGTTGGCTAATTGTATTGGCATAGGTTTGGCTCAAATAGGGTAAATACTGGCGATCGCCCGTCAGATAAGCCTTAAAGAATGCCACCGCTAGAGTCCGATGGTAGTTACGCCCTGTTGCCAAGTCAGGCCCTTTAAATAACTCTGGCAAGGCTGCAACGTTTTGATCTTCGCTACTTGAAAAATGCGTACCGGGCACCATCAACGCCAGATATTTATCGACGTTTTGCATCCAGACAAACGGGTGAATCTGGTCATCCACAGCGGGACTCATGAGGATGTCATGGCTACCCGAAAGAATCAACGTTGGTGTCTCGACTTTGGCCATTCCTTCAGGGCCATAAATTGCCCCAGCTAAAGGATAAGCGGCAAAGGTCGCTTTAATGCGCGGATCTCTTACGGTGTAGTTCGTGGGTGGTAAATACTGGGCATAACACTGCAATAACGGCGATAGCGTGAAAATAGGAATCGTCTCTTTGCACTCTGCTTCTAGTCGTCGGCTGTTAATTTCAGCACCCGCTAAACCAAGAGCTGTCATACCACCAAAAGAGGCACCCATGACACCGACCTGCTCAAGGTTAAACAGCCCTTTCCACTCTGGGTCACTTTGGTTGCGTTTTTCTAGCTCGTCGAGCAAATAGGTTGTGTCAAAAGCGCGGCTAACAAACTCGATCGGGCTAAGAATATCGCTGACTTCCCCTTTCAAAAAGTCGGCTCGATATTGCAAATCGCTACCAATATGTTCTGGGGCGGCAACCGCAATCCCGTGAGAAGCAAGATGCTGCAAAATGTAGTCGTTATTATCACGGGTTGCGCCAAAGCCGTGGGTGTACACCACCAGTGGAGCCTGAGTGACATTTTCGGGCAGATAAAAATCGACAAGCAGCGGGTAGCTGGGGGCAATTCCCTGCTTGGTGGGGCGAATTGCGTTAATTGTGAAGGTGACGGTTTTCTTGTTGACTTTATAGGGGCCAGGTTGCCGAAGATCGGGGAGTTGAGCAACATTGGGGGTTGCTTGGTTAGCACTTTCTTGCTGGGCTTCTGCGGCGATCGCCTTAACTGCCGCATCGCGGTAAGCGGATTGCGTTTGATACTCACGTAGCAGATACAAAACGGTGCGAATATCGATTTGAATATCTCGCCCAGGGAACTGACGTAAAAAATTGAGTGGGGTTAGTCCCTCGTTGGGGTCAGAGGCGGCTAGCAAAGCAGCTGCTCGTAAAGCATAGAAACCATTGATTCGCTGATCTTGTTGAATGACCAGCCCAATTCGGCGCAAAAAGGACTCTGCCATTGGCGAGTAGGTGGCGCGCGACACAACCACGGGTGGTATAGGAAGCTGCTTTGTCAAAAGTTGGCGCAACTGTTCGCGTTGAGTGGGGTCAAGCCGTTTGACAAAGGGAGCCAGATCGCGGTTGACAACGCCCGTTTTAGCAAACTGCTCAAGAGAGGTGACTGAAATCGTGATTTGGAGTGGGTCAAGTGCCAAACGAATGCGCTCAGCCGCGATCGCCGGGGTGTGATTAAAACTGCCCACTGCCCAAGTCATGCCTGTTGCAAAGGCCGCTAATAATCCATGGGCGCAGAGAGACGAAGGACGCAGTTTCATAAGCCGCAGCACACACCACTGAAAAGAGCATCGTTATTTTAATGGAGGCGGCGACTGGCTAAGCGAAAATCTTCACGGAAAAATAAAGATTTATCAGAGAAAGTTGGATATGACACCACGTTCACTCACTCAATAAGGCAAAAACACCGAACTGCTTGAATTAGTAAAAAATTGCATCAACTCTAGTGCATTGAGTAGGAAAAAATTTATTGGGGCGTGCTTTAAAACTGTTGAGTCGCGTATTGCGATCGCTCAGCTCCCCCTAAATTCCTCGCGCGTCCCCGAAGAGATTTAGGAGGGTGGCGGAGGTCTATCAAAGGGCTTTAAAGCACAACCTGGCTCTCCTGTTTCATAAAGTAGCTAAGATCGCTAGAGATAGCTAGAGAAAAATAAATTTAGCGATCTAAAAGCGGGTTTTTATTAACAGTAACTCCTGCAATGCCTCCACAAATTAGCGTATAAACCGGATTAACCATTGCATTGGCTGTGCAATCGTAGGCATACATCAAGATAAAAACTGCAAAAGCGGCTGTAGGTGCCACAATTGGATTTCCCCAAAGCTTGGCTGGAAAACGGATCCCAAAACTAATAATGGGTAATAGTAAGACACCAAATACAGAGGCTAGACCAACGGCTCCATTTGAACCTAACGCAATAATCCAGAGGCTATCTGTTGTAGAAATATCCTCACCATCTTCGTTAAAGATGCGGCTACGACCAAATCCGCCCCAACCAAAAATCGCTCGTTCTCTTGCTTTTGCTGATAGCAACTCCTCATTCTTAAAGCGGAAATCCATTGATTCGATCCGGTCAGGCTCGAAGTAGTTTGACATTAAATTAATATATTGCTCTCTTGGAAAATTACCTGCAGCACCTGTGTAAATGTACAAAATTGTGATGGTAATAATTGACCAAAAGAAAGGTGCTACCTTAAACCATTTGGCGATAAAGAGAATAGCAATTGAGGCGGCAAATAAAACGTATGCACCTGTAGAACGAATTAAAATAAAGGTGATGATTAGCAGACCGACATAGTAACTAATGGGTATGCCCCAAAGTTTTTTCATGAGTTTCGATCGCCAAATAATCATCGCCAAAATCGTGCCTAGCATCATCCAGATCGACAGCATCAGGCCACTCGTCATAAAAATAGAAGGGCGATAACCACCTAAACGAATTGAGAAGATAAAGGTTTGGCTTGGATGCTGAAATCCATACACTAAAAGATGAAAGTTTTGCATCAAGCGAGACTCATATAAACACATGGGTGCGTATATGACTGCGCCGACAAAAATCGCGATCGCAAGGCGACGTAAAGCAATAAAGTTGTCTAAGTAGAGCCTGCCGATAAAGTAAGGCACACCCCAACTCATTGTTGTAGTGAGAGATTGATTGAAGCCGTCATACAAGCCCAAGCCGTTAGTTAAAGAGCTGGCAAGGTTGCAGAGACTCCAAACAATGATCGGAATATCAATCCACGAGACTTTAAAGCGATTTAGGCGACCTGGGTCAAACAAAAGAATGCCAACTAAAACGCCATAACACGTAGAGTTAATCCGATCAAAATCAGGTATGAAGGGAAGACTAATTCCCATTTGCGGCAGGAACATCCACCCGGCAACAAAGCTAATAATTACAGCCCGTTGGGGCGAATACCGAACAAATAAATAAAGAATGATCGGTAACCAGGCATATAAAACTAGCTGCGCTAAAATGACCATTTTGTTTCCCTTGAGTGGATGTTGCGTGATGCCCCATTCAGTGTTTAATCAATACTTTTAATTAAAAAGATGCAGGTGCCTGTGCTTATTTCAAATTGCTTTTGAAATTGAATCCGTCTCCCAGTTTTTAGAAAGCTAATCACAATTACGGTTAATGACTGATTAATCCGGTTTTTCCAAAAAGATAGCTCTGCCGTCAAAGAAGATTCTTTAGGGCAGAGCTGAGAAACCTTATGCTAGGAGCTTATACGTGCTGTCATGTAACTCACTCCGCTTGAGAACTGAATAACACCGAAGCAACTCAAAAAGCTCCTCAGTATGCATTATTCTAGTCAAAAAATGGCACAGACTTTAGCTTTGCGTGTGCCACCTCAGCCGAATGACTATTTATCACTTGGCTTGCGCGTTTCAGTCAAAATAGGCGGAATGAATTTTTTCAGAACCGTCTTCACGGTTTCTTTCTTTTGAATCTCTTTCATGAAGCTTTCATTAGGCCGCTCTTGGAAAATCGTTGAGTGCTTACCCACACCATTTAATTCAGATGCAGGACGGCCATTGGTGTAGTAGTAAAGCGCAAGTGATTTGCGGCTCCAACCTTCGGGGCAAGTTAGAGGCTCAGGGTGGCCATGATAGGTAAAGTCAGTGGTCGTAAAGATAACGCACCGATTGAAGACTGGCAAAATTCTCTCTTTGCATTGGGTGATCTCTTTGTCCCACAACTCTAAGTGCCCACCGTACTCTTCCTGCCAATTCTTGTTTAAATACAGCAACAGATTCAAGCGGCGATCTAAATTTAATCGGCGGTGACGATTAAAATCGACGTGCATTTTTAAGAAACCACCTGGCTCAATCTGGTGCAAACCACCCCCCTCAAAGTGAGGGTCTGGGATAATGCCTTCAATTCCTGTAAGTTTCTCCAAGAAGCTGATGAAAATAGAAGAGTTGAATTGATAGAGCAGAAAGCGAGTTGCATCTCCCATCTGTTTTTCGCTTCGAGAGGCAAGCTTTTTCTCGGCTGCTGTTTTAAAGGATTGCCATTCAATTTGTTCTGGTTTGGGAAACTCTTCTAACACGTCTTCTAGGACGGGTTCAGGTAAGAAGTTTTCAAACACAATGTGAGGAAAAGGTTGTGCATTCGCGTAAGCCTCACGGTGTTTTTCTGCCAGATCATCTAAGTAATCGGCATCAAAACGAAACTTGACAACATTGGTTACCATAACATCCTCTCTGAGCTTTCTGATGAGCAAATAAACTAGAACGTGTGGAAGAAAACTAATCAACAGCTAACGTCATTTCGCAACTGTAATTACCTTGCGAGCCTTGGTTGAAAAGGGCTGCGAACTAGAAACAGGAGACAAAGTGAAATTTGGCCCATCGTTGTTACAATTGTCGCTGCAATCGGATTAGAAGCAACTCTAATAATAATGATAGACAACGCAACAGCAACTCCAAACAACGTTAGCCAAATAACTTTTTGTTGCTCCGACTTTGCTAGTTTTTGGGCGATGACTTCTACTTGACGAGATAAGAAGAATGCGATCGCAATAACTAATATTGTAACTACAGAGTAACTGATTAAATTTAAGGTTTCTCCTAAGAAACGATTGAGTAAATTAATCAGAAAATAATGAATTGGAACCACTGCAAAAGAAGCAACTCCTCGCAAGCTAACTAGAGAAACAATTGAACTAGGTAGTTTGTGATGAGCCAATAAAGCAAGGGCCATTGTAATGGCAATCACAGCAAAACTTGCACAGTAAAAACCGATCGCAACGCTGCCCCAACGAAAAAATGTACCAGGCGATCGCGAGCCTAAAAACAAACTGGCGGAGATCGGTAGCAGCGCAGCAGCGCATAACTGTAATGAAACTTTGGTGGCGTTTTTGTTAAGCCAGTCATAGTGACGTGCCACAAATGCACCAATAATAAAGCCCAATAATGGATATGCCATCCACGGTGAGAAGGGGTAAGAAATGTCTGAAATACTATTACCAACAATCCAATCGACGATGGGTAATTGCGGGTCTAAATCGAGCGCTCTTAATAATGGGGCGACCAAAAACCGCAGCGCTGAAATAATCCCAAAACCGATAGCACAGGTAATTAAAGGGAACTTCTGCGATCGAATTATCTCAAGTAGCAAAATGGATAAACCAATAAAGCCAAGGAAATCTAACCCGAAGCTGTTTCCCCGGCCCCACTGCATCTGCAAATCGGCCAGGATTAGAATAGCGACCTTGATGCTAACGCTCAACCAACGGCTAGATCGAGCTGAACGGGATGACTGGGCACCTGCACCTAATCCCGTGACAAAAAAAAATAAAACTGGAGCAAAACTACCGATGAAAAACAGGCTTCCAACCAGTTTTTCTTCCAATACTGGCTTGGATACTAAGGCGGCAGCAACATGATTGACAATCATAAAAATTGCGGCTAACCCTCTAAGAAGGTCAAATTCTGCAATGTAAACTTTACGCTGTTCTGTAGGTTGCATCATTTGGATCTGCTGATTAAATCACCTTCGCAAAATTTCCAGGAACACAGTTTTGGGTCAAGGCTAAATGCTGCATGAATGACCGCTAGGGGCAACTCTTAGCTTGAGAATAGGGTGCTAATTGGCGAGCCAAGCCCTATGGCATAGCGCAGTAAGATAACCCCTCCAATCAGAAGCAATAAGAGACTGCTCATCAAGAAATCTTGTTTGATACTGCTAAGCTTTTCTTGCAATAGACCAAAGCAAGTGCATGCATAAAGGGGTAAATCATTACAGGCAACAACAACGATAGCTCCTAACATTCCGAAGAAATGAATTCCTATTGGAATACCAGCGCACACAAAAATACTCTTGAAAAACTGACCATAGGCTTCATACTTAGGCTGCCCGATCGCCACGAGTGATTGGCGCAAAGATTCGTGGAGCAGATTTGGCCAAATGCCAAGCGCTAATATTGGAAGCATCCAGGCGGCGGCAGTATATTTACCTGTGTAGAGCAGCTTAATTGCCAGATCGCCAAAGCAAACTAGTGGAACTAAAAAGGCGATTGAAAGTAATAATACTTTCTGACGATTGCTTAACAAAATCGCTCGCAACTCTTGGCGTGGCTTGTCTGCAATTTTGGAGATCACAGGCAATAAAATTTGACCACTGATTTTCCCAACAATCCGACGAGGCATCTCGGCAAACGTTAGCGCTACTCCGTAAATTCCCAGTAGCTCAAAGCCAACTAATTTGCCAAGGATGAGGCGATCAGCCTGCACTGCAAAGAAGGTTGCAGAGGTTGAAAAGAAAATCCATTTGCCGAACGAAAAAATCTCTCTGACTGATTCCTTTTCCCACATGAGCTTAGATGCGGGGCCTGGGACAAGATAGTGGGTCCAAAAGAGACGCAGTAAGGGGGCGAGGATGTAACCAGCTGCCAAAGCCCAGACAGTCGGACTGATAGTTGCCCAAATCAGCATCACAATCAGAGGAACAACCTGCTCAACCAGAGAAAACATTTCCTGCTTACGGATGAACAAGTTGCGGTTTAGCAGGTAGAAAGACATGCTCTGAAACCCCATGATGAGCATGTTGATACCTGCCAAGATGACTAACCCCGCCACCTCTGGTTGTCCGTAAAACCTGGCAACAGGAAGCGCAATTGCAGTGCAGATTAAGAAGATGGCAACGCCACGCACAATTTGAATTGTGCGAGCGGTGTTTAAGAAAACTGGATCCTCCCCCCGTTTACTCTGAATGATATTTGGCCCAACACCTGTGTCAGATAGCATGATCAGACCAATCAAAATGCTGGTCGAGAGTTGCATCAAGCCAAAAGCAGACGGAGGTAAAAGACGAGTTAGAAAGATATTCCCAGCAAGGCGCAAAACGTACTGGGTGCCAAAGCCAAGAAGGGTCCAAATTGTGCCACGAATTGCAACCTGTTTGAGTGAAGAAGATGCCATAGGTAATGAAGAAATGATCGAAACTTATGGGGCAAAAAGATAAATCAAGAAGATCTGAAAGAATAAATCCTTTCATAGAAAAAACGAGTCATGGATGTTGCTCTCTGTTTGACTCGGTTGCTCTACAAATCGGTCATGACCATTTCTCAAAATAGTTTTCCCATTTCAAGGGGGAGTGCGACAAGTTAAACAAATGAAGTAAATCAAAGTCTGTCGTAATCCATTCATCCAGCTCAAAGCAGCCTCTACTGTTCCCAAATGCCCCTATCTCTGTGTGAATAGCAACTTTGTTGATTTAACCCGACAAAGCTCCTATCAAACGAAATTGAAGATACCTCTGGGCCAGCTTAGTTAAGCTACTTGTTAACAATTACGACACTACGGCAAAGCACGGATACTAAGCACTATGAATCTTTATCTATTCTTGTGCTGAGAAAATTAAATTGTGCGTTCATGTAAATATTGGGTGAAGTGTCCCAATGGGCTTACTCAAAATCACCATGGGAACGCAATATTGAACATAGCCCATGGCTACAGCCTCGAATTAGTTACAGAATGTTGATGAGTCAGAGTAATTGGGGTTATGTGCCTGGGGTCTTTTGGGAAACATGATGTTGGAATAAGGGTTTTCTCGGATAGAAAATATCTTGAGGACGGATGTTCAGGGGTATCAGGTGTGTTCTTGTTGCTGGTGTAGCTAGGGTACTGAATCAGTTATTGCAAGCTGAAGTTTGATGGTTTTGTTACGCGTGGAACTGCTTTCTATGACGAGAAGATTTCAACAGCCACTTTCGGGTGCGACGTTGGCTATTTTTTTGAGCGCGACCTTTTTCCCATCTGTTGCGATCGCGCAAAATCAAGGTGCGGTAGAGACAACTCCGGTTCCTCCGGCTCCAGCGATGCCAGTCATGTTGAACCCATCCGCACCCGCATTGCCACAAACTTTGGTTGAGAGTGGTTATACCTTGGGCGCAGGGGATGTGGTCAGAGTTGACATTTTTCAGACTCCTGAAATTACCGTCGAGCCGCGTTATACCGTGCTGGTTGACGGTTCTTTGAATCTTCCCTGGGTTGGTACGGTGTCTGTGCAGGGTTTGACGTTGCCCCAGGCTGCAGCAGCAATTTCTGCTCGCTACCGTGAATTTATCCGTAATCCTCAAGTGACAGTTAGTCTCTTAGGGCCACGCCCACTCAAAGTAGGGATTATCGGGGAGGTTAATCGACCTGGCTCCTATATTATTAGTGTGATTAGCGGTGAGGCGAGTGCTGCGTCTCTAAACCAGCAGCGAGGCACTGGCGAGCAAGGTAATCAGTGGCCGACTGTGAGTCGAGCTTTGCAGACGGCAGGGGGCATTACTCAGCGAGCAAATGTACGGCGTATTGAGGTTCGCCGCGACTTGCCAGATGGCAGTGAAGAGACAATTAATGTAGACCTGTGGAAGTTTCTTCAAGAAGGGGACTTATCGCAAGACGTTCTGCTGCGAGACGGTGACACTATTTCGATCGTTGCGGCAACTGAGATTGACCCGGTTGAAGCGACCCAGGTTGCTGTCAGCAACTTTTCACCTGAGTTAATTAAAGTCAATGTGGTGGGTGAAGTGGTTAGCCCTGGTGCAGTGGCGATTCGCCCAAATAGCACGTTAAATCAGGCCATTTTTGCGGCAGGGGGGCTGAGAAATGAGCGTGCTCGTAAAAGACGGGTAGAGTTGATTCGCCTGAATCCGAATGGTACCGTGACGCGGCGAGAGATTAACCTTGATTTCTCGAAGGGGTTAAATGATGCTGAAAACCCGCCTGTCTATAACAATGATGTGATTATTGTTGAGCGAAATACTCTGGCAAGAGTGAGTGATGGCTTATCAGCGGTTTTAGCTCCGGTTACTGCATTCTTTGGTGTGTTTTCGATCCTTGGAATTCGGTAGAGAGAAGGTTATCTTGGGTGTAGTTATTGGATTGGTTCTCTTCTAAACCAAAATGCTGGGTTACTGTTTGCAAGGCTTGATAATAGAAGGATAAGGATAAAGGTTCGTATGGCATCAGAACAGAACATTCAAAACTATCTGTCATCTGGAGCTTCCAGTCCTCCAGCGATCGCTCCAGGAGTGGCTGATGCAAGTGATGCTGACAAGCCAAAAGGGTTAGATTTTGGGATCTACACCCGTATGTTGGTGCGAAACTTGCCTTTGATTGCGATTACTGGCAGTTTGGCATCGCTTCCTTTTCTGTTTCAAGCCTTTCAAATGCCCAAGTACTACCAGGGTAACTTCCGGATTCTGGTAGAGCCGATTACCTCTCAAGGTCGTGCAGCGGATCCTTCGGCACTGACCCGGCAAACTATTGACCAGAATAGCGTTGACTACCCTACCTTGATGCAGGTGTTGCAAAGCCCTGAGTTGCTCGACAAGATTGCAAGGCAAATCCGGGTAGCGGGTTTCCCAGATGTGACAGCCGAGTCGCTAAAGCAAGAAATCTTTTTGCAGAACTTAGTCATCGGTCGGGTTGGGGCTGATAAGCAATCGACAACGACTCGGTTAATTGAGGTAAATTACCAGGGAGGTGATCCCAACCGAGTTAAGACGGTTCTAGAAGAATTTAAAAAAGGTTACCTCCGGTACAGCTTAGAGGATCGTCGCACCCGCATTGGTGGAGGTGTGCAGTTTATTGAAGAACAGCTACCGGATTTGCAAAAACGGGTAAACACACTGCAAAACCAACTGCAAGAGTTACGGCAACGGTATCAGTTAGCCAACCCAGAAACGGAAAGCGAAGGGGTCTCAAGTCAGTTGCAATCGGCGCGTGCCCAACGCTTAGAAACCCAGCGAGGGTTGGCTGAACAAAATGCTCTCTATAGCCGCTTACAAAACCAACTAGGCTTAAACCCTGATGAAGGGATGCTGGCTGCATCGTTGAGCGAAAACCCGCGCTATCAAAATGCGATCTCAGAGCTGAAAAAGGTCGAAACAGCGATCGCGCTTAACTCGGCTCGGTTTACCGATCGCAGCCCGGTGATGGAGTCATTGCTGCAACAGCGCGATAACCTGGAAGCTTTCATGGACAGAGAAGCTCAGCTAACCCTGGGGGCACGAGCTGGGGCAGCCTCTGATCCTCGGATCTCGGCGTTTCAGAACTCCTTACGTTTAGGCTTAATCAAGCAACTTGTTGAAATCGGTAACACCCGTCAGGTCTTAGAGGTTCGTGAAAATGCGCTATCTAGCGTTGAAAACCAGTTGAACCAGCGGTTTCTCCAGTTCCCGTTGATTGTGCGGGAGTACAACAATATCCAACAGCAGCTAGAAATTGCCACCAAAACCTTAAACCAGTTCCTCACGCAACGGGAAACCCTGCGGGTTGAGGCGGCTCAAAAAGAGGTGCCCTGGGAAGTGGTGTCTCCCCCTAATTTGCTGAAAAACGCGGCTGGTCAGGTTGTGCCGTTAGCAAGTAAGCCGACGAAGCCTTTGGCGATGGGGGTAGGGCTTGGTTTAGTCGTTGGGTTAGGGATGGCCTTGATTAAGGAGGCCTTGCAGAATCAGTTTCTGAATCATAAGGATATTCCTTCGATTACGAAGTTGCCTGCTTTGACAGTGGTGCCTCAACGACGTGGCCTAGTCGGGCTGGACTCGGCAGTTTTAGTTGGGGCGCGAGATCCGTTTTCACAGGCATTTTCCTCGCTTTACACCAACCTCCGCTTTTTGCCACGTAAGTCGCCGATCCACTCAGTTGTCGTTAGCTCTGCCGGAGTGGGTGATGGAAAAACAACGACGGCTGCCCACTTGGCGATGGCGGCAGCAGCGATGGGTCAGAAGGTCTTATTGGTTGATGCCGATATGCGATCGCCCCGCTTGCACAGTCTTTTAGATGTTGATAACAACCGTGGCTTCAGCGATTTGCTGTCAGACGAGACTCTCTCGCCAGAAGCAGTGATTCAGCCCAGTCCGTTGGATGACAATCTATTTGTCTTGCCAGCCGGACGAGGGGTGAATAATGCAGCACGACTCCTCGCAACGAAAAAAGCAGGCGAGCTAGTTGAGCGATTAAAGCAGGGCTTTGATCTGGTTGTGTTTGACACGCCTAATTTGATCGATGTGTCAGATGCGACATTCTTAGCTGACAGAACAGATGGCATGTTAATGGTGGTTAGCGTTGGTAAGGTGAAGCGGCCTGCTGTGAAGCAAGTTCTAAAAGAGTTAGACAAGTTTCAGATCAACGTGTTGGGGGTTGTGCCCAATCATCCGGGGCGTGGTTACGTGGCTTACCCACAGAGCCTGCCAACTCCAGAGTTGGCTCCCGCTCAAGAGCCTGCCCTACTGGAAAATCTCAATATTTTCCGGACACCTTTACCGCCAGTGACTGAAAAGCAGCGGAGTGATACAAATTAATCGCTAAAAAGCTTGCCGCTGCTTGTATTGAAGAGAAAACTGAAATGTGAATCGAGGTTGTTGCTTGTGGGGAACCGCCTTCAACCTGCGATTCATCAGAGCTTACGATCGCCTCGACAAAGATTTGGTTAAGCCTGTGTGTTTTTCACTTGCACAGCAAATGGAGAAACCCTAAAACGTGTGGGCTTGTGATAGTTTGATGGGTAGATGCCAAAGGGGTTGACGGCGATCGCGGCGGCTTAACTCTGGCGGAGTGGCTTTCGTCTGGCGAGTTGACTAGATGAATAACCCGCTTTAGCCAGGGAAGAGCGCTTTGAGTCTTTTGCTTGGGTACTTTAAGCTAACGAGCTTCCATATTAGGTCATGTCTATCCAGCTTTTGTCGATTGGTTTACAGGGTATTGTTTTAGGTCTAGGGATGATGCTTTTCATCCCTATTTTTTTGCTGTTGGTTGAGTGCGTTGCCGCTGCTTTTGCTCCAGTTGCGCTAGCACCAACTGAGAGTCGAGCCACCAATCTGCGGGTGGGGGTGTTGATGCCAGCCCACAATGAAGCGATGACTCTGCCGATGACCCTCAAACGTTTGACCCCTGAGTTGCAACCAAACGACTTACTACTCGTTGTAGCGGACAATTGTGAAGATGAGACAGCCGCGATCGCTCGTTCGTTTGGGGCGACGGTTCTGGAGCGGTTTGACTCAGAACGACGAGGCAAAGGCTTTGCGCTGGATTATGGCTTGAATTTTATGGAGCAAAATCCGCCGGATGTGATTGTGATTGTGGATGCCGACTGTTTAGTGGAACCGGGCGCAATCCATCACATTGCCCAGTTAGCGGTGGCTCAAAAGCGCCCCGTACAGGCTACCTACCTGTTAGAGCAACCCCTTCAGCCAAAGCCTAAAGATGCGATTTCGGCTCTGGCCTTTACGGTCAAGAACTTAGTGCGACCGCTTGGTTTACGCCAGTTTGGGATGCCGTGTTTGCTGACAGGCACAGGTATGGCTTTCCCCTGGGAGATGATTCGCAATGTGCCTTTAGCGAGTGGCAATATCGTTGAGGATATGCAGCTTTCACTCGACCTGGCGATCGCCGGAACTCCCTGTCTGTTTTGTCGTGAAGCTCGTGTGACAGGTGTATTGCCGCAGCAAGAAAAGGCTGCCACGAGTCAGCGGACCCGCTGGGAGCATGGACATTTGCAAACGATCAAGACGCAGGTGCCGCGTTTGTTGGCAGCAGCCTTGCGACAGGGGCGGTTAGACCTGCTAGTGCTTGGTTTGGATCTGGCGATTCCCCCTTTATCAATGCTGGTGTTACTTTGGTTGGCAGCAACCCTGTTTGCAGCGGCGACTGCGCTAGTCACTGGCTTTCAAGCAGGTCTGTGGTTTCTGCTGTTGTGTGGTGGCTTGATCGCAGTTGCGATTTTTCTGGCCTGGTTTCGCTTTTGCCGAGCTGAGCTACCCTTAAAGACCCTGCTGGCAATTCCACTGTATGTCTTGTGGAAAATTCCCCTGTATTTCAAGTTTTTGGTGAAGCCGCAGACCAAATGGGTGCGAACTGATCGCGACGCAACGAAACCGTCTGATCCTTAAACATTGTGGCTTGCTAAGCTTCCGGCTCAGACAGGGATTCTGGCGCAGGGAGTGACAGGGCAAGCTGGTAGATCTGGCGACGAGGCAGGTCGAGCTGTTTGGCTAATTGGCGGCTGGCTTCTGAGCGCGAGATCCCTTGTGCCAGGAGTTGCTCTAACTCTGTCTTAATGGTTTCCGGCGAAAGTTGAGCAGATTCAAGTTTGGCTCCGGCAACAACAACCGTGTATTCACCTTGCGGCGGCTTGACCTGGTGATGGGCGATCGCCTCTGCGATGGTGCCACGCCAAATCTCTTCGTGGAGCTTGGTTAACTCACGGGCAAGCGCAATTTCGCGATCAGCTCCCAAGACTTGTAGGTCATCCAAAGTCGCACAGAGGCGATGGGGTGCTTCGTAAAAAATCAAGGTGCGGGTTTCGGCTTTTAAGCTTTCCAGGTAAGCACGTCGAGCGTTAGATTTGGCTGGCAAAAAACCTTCAAACACAAAGCGATCGCTGGGCAAGCCTGAAACCGTGAGACCCGCGATCGCGGCATTGCAACCGGGGATGGGCACTACGGTTATATTTTCCTCAGCACAGGCTTTAACTAGCTCGTAGCCTGGGTCTGAGATACCTGGCATGCCTGCATCAGACACAAGGGCGATCGCTTTTGCTTGATGCAAGAGACGAATCAGCTCGGCAATGCGGCTTTGACGATTATGTTCGTGGTAGCTAATTTGCGGCGTATTGATTTGAAAGTGGTGCAGCAACTTGCCAGTATGACGCGTATCCTCCGCCGCAATCAGATCGACCTGCTGCAAAATGCGCACTGCGCGAAAGGTCATATCTTCTAAATTGCCAATCGGCGTGCCGACAAGATAGAGCGTTCCTGGCTTTGGTTCAGAAGGCATGACAGTTGGGGTGGAAGGAAATTGGCTAAAGCGGGTTATTTCAACCCTTTAAGCCTAAAAATCAGAAACTGAGTCACTTGCTTGGAGCTGAAGTTGTCGTCACTCACAAGCACCAGACTGGTGCTGCCGTCGGGTAACTTTGGCCCTAGCGTCATTCCTTCTAAGTTATCAAGCGGAATGTTTAATTGGTTGAGGTCGAGCAGCAATTGCTTGCGAATCGGTGAAATGCCGCGTAAGTCACCCTTGAGCGATTCCCGATTGGAAATATCGCTGGCCCCACCCGACGCGAGTTGAAACAGTTGCACCGAGAACTTGCTGCCATCAAACGATCGCTCCAAACTTAAAAAGTGTCCACCCTGGTCAAGTGACAAAATTTCGGTGAGCCCGTGCGCAATCGAGCCAATCGGGGCAGGTTCTAGCAAATATAAATGCTCGGAAACCACCAGCGATCGCCCAGCTTCGACCATGTAGTGCAACATGCGATTGCGGGTTTGCGTGGCATCGGGGTCTAGATCTTGCAGAAGTGCTGACTCAGTCACTGCGAATAGACGAAATGGCTCTAAGCCGCTACTACCATAGCTGCCTGGATTCATCGTGAGCGACTCAAACCCCAGGTTGTTTTGCATACCTTGCGCAGGTTGATCTGCTTCTTGCGCGGCAAGATACCTTTCTGGCATGGGTAGCGATCGCTTGACCTGGCCTGTCGCTAGGTCAAATTCCTTCACAAAGGGAGGGATATCGCGAGGCGGAATCCCTTCACTGGCAATAAACAGCGATCGCATCGGCGAAAGGACGATGCCTTCTGGGTCGAGGCTACCTTTGGCAAAGGGTTGTCCGGCTTCGTCTTTGAGCGAAGTAACAGACTCGATCGCAACCTGTTGAATGCTGGGCTTGCTGGCATCGCTTGAATCAAGCTCAAGCCGCATCGTATAGAACCGAGCGGGAGCAAACTCGCTGCGATCATCCGACAGGGCGTAAAATCGGTCGCGCTGGCGGTCATAAGTGATCGCCGATAACCCCCCGACAACCGTGTCATTAAACTGGGTGCTTGGCAGCTTATACTCACCCAAAAATTCGGCTTCGAGGGGTAAAAAGAGGCGTCGTTCAGCCGTTACCCTCGGTAACGTGAAAGCAAGTTGCACGGATGATTGCGGGATGGGCGCGGCGATCGCGGCCTGACTCAGCCCAATAACCCATCCAAGGCTTAAGAGCCAGCTAACGAGCCAGCGACCTAACTTTACGGTTCGATTCGTCACAATGATTGCTCAAATGGTCAGTCGATGCCATCTCATTATCAGCGATCGCTGATTTTGACGCACATCCAGTTTGCGATCGCTGCCCCGCTCAACCAAAATCCCCAGAATCGCTAGGACTCTGGGGATCTTGATTACGCGAGTAGCTCGCCCGTTTCTTGCAAGGCATGTAGGCGATGGTAGATGCCGCCATGAGCCAGTAACTCATCGTGGCTACCCACTTCGACAATTTGACCTTTTTCGAGTACAACGATTTGGTCTGCTTCTCGAACGGTGCTGAGTCGGTGCGCGATGATGATCAACGTGCGCGTACCTAAAATCGATCGCATCGCCAGTTGAATCGCACGCTCCGATTCGTAGTCGAGGCTAGAGGTAGCCTCATCGAATACCAGCACATCAGGATTCATCACCAGAGCGCGGGCAATACCAATGCGTTGACGCTGACCACCTGAGAGCCTTACCCCCCGTTCACCCACAATCGTGGCGTAGCCGTTGGGCATCTGCCGAATAAAGTCATCGGCCTGGGCAATGCGACAGGCTTCCACCACTTCTTCAAAGGTGGCTGTCGGGTTGCCGTAGGTCAGGTTCTCCAACAAGGTGCCGTTGAAGATATCAACTTCCTGGTGCACGATCGCCAGTCGTTTGCGGTAGGCGGTGACATCCAACCGACGAATATCCTGCCCATCCATCAAGATGGCACCGGAGGCTGGCTCAAAGTAGCGAAACAGCAACTTCACCAGCGTTGATTTACCCGAACCCGATCGCCCAACCAACGCCACCGTCTGGTAAGGCTGAATCAAAAGATTAATATCCTTCAAGACGGGTCGAGCCGGGTCGTAAGCAAACGAGAGGTGAGACAACTCAACTTTTCCAGTGAAGGAGTAGCTGAGGGCATCGTCGGCATCAATCACGAGACTGCCAGCATCGCTGCCGTTGGGGAGCTGCATAAATTCGTGGAAGCGAATCATCGCAGCATAGCGGCGGGCAAACACTTCAGCCAGTTGGCTGATCGGCTCAATTTCGGAGTAGGCCATGCTCGACACGGTTAGCACTGTGATGAAATGACCAATTGAAATGATGCCGTTGAGGGTTGCTAACAAGGTGCAGAACAACGGTTCATGGCAACTTTTGGTGATCCAGTAAATTGCTCCAAGGTAAGACCGTCAATTGAGTTCAACCTGCCAGCAAGAATCGGCGGCTTAGTAGCGCCAACCCCGCTCGACCGTACATTTGACGCTTAATCATCTTCAACC
>DVDV01000417.1 GCA_015296075.1 Leptolyngbyaceae cyanobacterium M33_DOE_097
GAAACATTTGTACTGAAGTCAGAGCCTCTAAAGGCTTGTGCGCTCAATTTTATGAACGGCAGAATGGGTATTCCAGCCATTGATAGCTGTTCAAAATGAATATTTTTGTGAGAATTATTCTCATACTGAGAATTGCTGTGTTGCATAGCGATCAAAATCGCTTCAATAACAGGAGGACGGTCTTCTAAACCGTAAATTAGCCCACTTGGACGGGCAGGTGAATTACCAGTGTCTGTCGTCATTCTTGAGTGCCTTCTCTAAGGAACCACTGCTCGCAATCGCAACCTTTAGAAGCAGAGCAGCTAACTATTTCGATAGAGTCTAGTCAATATAAATGACGGATTTCGTGATGGTTGTTACATCCAGAGAAAATTTTTCATTTTTTGTATACAGAATACATAGTTTTTCTCTCAACCATTGGTTAAGCCCTATGTTGAGGCTTTCGCGTGTTTTGTGCGTCATCCCTTTTGAGCCGCCGTTCTACATGCAAATCAACAGGTTAGGGCATGTCGGTGTTAGCCTAGAGAAGCTGATATTATCGATCAATTTTCCTGTGTTTTCAGCCATGAAAAAAGTAGTGGTGGGTCTTTCGGGTGGAGTTGACAGCTCAACCGCAGCCGCAATTCTATGTGAGCAAGGGTACGACGTTGAGGGCTTAACCCTATGGTTGATGCGTGGCAAGGGTCAGTGCTGCTCAGAGGGCATGGTTGACGCAGCGCGAATATGTGAGCAGCTCGGCATTTCACACCACATTGTTGATACCCGCGACAGCTTTCAAGAATATATTGTGGATTATTTAGTGTCGGGCTACAGCGAAGGGATTACACCCCTGCCTTGCTCACAATGTAATCGGGCTGTCAAGTTTGGGCCGATGCTGAATTACGCGCGGCAAGAGTTAGCGGGTGACTATATCGCGACAGGTCATTATGCGCGTACCCGCTATGATGCTGACCGCGATCGCTACCAGTTACTGCGAGCAATTGATCGCAATAAAGATCAGTCCTACTTTCTCTACGATCTGCCTCAAGACGTTTTGGCGCATGTCCTGTTTCCGCTGGGAGAAAAACATAAGCCCGAAACCCGCCAAATTGCTGGGCAATTTAACCTGTCCACTGCCGAAAAGCCCGAAAGCCAGGATCTTTGCTTAGTCGAGGCAAACGGCTCAATGCGCGCTTTTCTTGACAAGTATCTGACACCCCAAAAAGGCGATGTGGTTGATCAGTCCGGACGGGTGTTGGGGCAGCATGATGGCGTGCATCACTACACCATTGGTCAACGCAAAGGATTGGGCATTGCTCACAGCGAGCCGCTGTATGTGATTGGCCTGGATGCCGTCAACAATCGCGTCATTGTGGGCGATCGCGCCGCAACTTTCGCCGCAGAATGCACCGTACAACGGGTCAATTGGGTGTCTATCGCGCCCCCCGATGCCCCCATTCGCGCCGAAGTGCAAATTCGCTACCGCTCTAAACCAACACCAGCAACCGTCATGCCACTCGACAACAACCGCGTGCGGATTGTGTTTGACGAACCCCAATCGAGCATTACACCCGGTCAAGCAGCCGTTTGGTATGACGGTGAGGTGCTGCTAGGCGGTGGCATTATTGAGCGTCAGTCGCCTGCAGATAAGGGCTAAGCTGTTTGGCGATCGCTTCCACGTAAGGTTCCTGCAACATGCTGGAGTGCCCGCCGGGTACGTCAAACGCCTTTACACCTTGCGTCGCGCGATCGCCCCAACCAAATAGCGGATCCTTATACACATGGATAAACGGCTCATCATCAATCCCCGGTTGATCGACCACTAGCTTTTCGGTCGCACGGAATAGCAGTAACTCGCCCTCGTAGGGTTGAGGTTGATATTCCTTTGCCGCAAAACGGTAGACATCGCGAATTGTAATGTCTTGCAAGAAAGCGGGCACCGCTTGCTGACGCGCCAGATAGTAACGCAACAACCGCACCTTAGTGTGCTTAGCCAGGGTTTTTACCCGTTTCTGCGCCTGATAGGTCAAGAAATTTGTGCCCTTTTTCGCGACTTTTCCAGCAACGGTAGACAGCTTCAATAAGGGCTTTAGCAGGTACTTACTCTGGGGTAAACCAGTTTGAGCCGCTTTGGTGACAGCCGCTAAACGCTGCCAACGCTGACGGTTTTCGTAGGTGCTATCTTTCTTCTCGCGCATATCCGCCGCATCAATCAGCGCCACCAGAGGCACCGTTTCACCCTGAGCTTGTAGCTCAACCGCGATCGCCTGAGCTAATGCGCCCCCAGCGCACAACCCGCCTAAAAAGTAAGGACCATGCGGCTGCACACTGCGAATTTTCTCAATGTAGTAGCTGACCATCTCGCGAATCCGCGTATGAGCAACAGGCAAGTCTTCGCGGCTGTAGGGGCGTAACCCATAAACCGGGCGATCGCCACCGATCCGTTGAGCCAGGTTGAGGTAGAGAATTGTTTCGCCATCGGCATCATGCACAAAGAAAAACGGCGGTTGCTGACCACCTGCTTTGATTGTTACCAGCGAATCACGTGGGCCAGTCGCTTGATCGGGTTGGAGTGCCTGCGCCAGTTGCTCAATTGTGGGTGCTTCAAACAGCGTCGCCAGGGGGAAGCTCCTGCCAAACACCTGCTCGATTTTGCCAAACAGTTGAATCGCAAGCAGCGAGTTACCACCCAACTCAAAGAAGTTGTCACACACGCCCAACTCAGACACACCCAAAACAGCCTGCCAGATGTCGGCTAACTGACGCTCTACCTCATTGCGGGGTGGCACAATCGGCTGTGTTTTCTGATTGAGTAGAGCATCGCGATCGATCTCGCCCGTCTCAGTCAGCGGCATTTCATCGAGCTTGTGAAGTTGGCACGGAACACTCACGCCATAGCGATCGCTCAGTTCCAACCGCTCCAGTTGAACAGCATCCACCTCAGCGGTGTACCAGATCTTGAGTGCCTGCTTACCGTAGGTGCCGCCAACCGTCAGGGGTTCGATATGGTGACTGGTGCCTTCTAGACCGACTAGAACGTGCGGTTGTTGGTGATGAACAGCCGCCAACAACGTTTCTAAACCCTGCTGCACAGACATTGCATAGTGCCCTTGGGCGCGGGTCGCCTCTTTGCCCTGATAGCCCTTACTCACACCCAGATCATCCCAGGTGCTAGAGCCAAAACAGTAACTCTGGCGAGCCTTTTGGCGATGCTGGTAGAGGCTAAAGCTATCCAAAAAGTTATTCGCTGCCGAATAACCACCCACCGTTGCGCCACCAAAGAAGCTAATCAGCGAAGAGAAGCCAATAAAGAGGTACTCAGGCTGTTGTTGCATCAGTTGATGCAGCACCCAGGTGCCGACCACCTTGGGTTCCAACGTTTTAGCAAAAGTCTCAGCCGTTTCTTCCATCAGCCAGCGGTCAGGCGCAACCCCCGCCAGGTGAATCACCCCATTCAGGGGACACTGCCACTCGGTTTGCCACTGCTGACACGTCTGTTGAATCTGCTCAAAGTTGGTCAAATCAGCCGCCGCATAGGCGATCGCACCGCCTGTTTCGTGAGCCAACGCTTCTAGCGCTTGAAATGCCTGAATCCGCTCAGACACTTTGCCTTGTTGCGTTAACATCGCTGACCAATCACTTCGTTCGGGTAATGGTGTGCGCCCCAGTAAGAGCAAGCGAGCCTGGTAAGTTTGCAGTAAATAGCGAGCAATTTCAGTACCAATGCCGCCTAAACCCCCACTCAGCAAATACATACCACCCTGCTTAAAGGGCAAGGGTTGAGTTGATTGCTCTAGCAAGTTAGCTGGCTCTAAGCGCAAAATAAAACGATCGCCATTGCGATAAGCCACTTCACGCTCGCGCTCAGGTTGCAACATTTCCTGAAGTACCAGATGTGGAGTCGCATCCCCTGCCACAAAGTCCATGTGACAACAATCGAGCCAGAGCAACTCGCGGGGTAAGGTCTTGATCAGACCCAGCAACGGTGCTTTTTCGTAGGCAATCTCAGCATCCGAGTCAACACCCTGCACATGACTGGAAACAACTGCCAACCGAATCGTCTCAGTTGGGTCTAACTGATTGAGTGCCTGCGCTAAAAACAACAGGCTATAAACGCCCAAATTCTGAGCTTGCTGGAGCTGCGCTAAGTTAGCCACTTCGCCTTTATAGGCCGCATAAGTCCAGCAGTGGAAGATGGTTGAAACGGGTTGCGCGATCGCGCTCAGCAACTTGTGATAGTGTTCTGGCTGAGCCGGATCAAGCTGAAACACCTGCTCAGAGATTTGAGCATACGATTCACCTGCTTCCACGATGATCCAAGGTTGTTGGCGCTCTTCCAGGTAGGCAATCAGGGCATCAGCAAACCCCAGTTGATCCTTAAAAACGAGTGCCAAACCTGTATGAGAAAGGCTTTCAAAGGCATCATGCTCACGCCGACACCAGACCTTGCGGTAAAACCAATCAGGCAAGGTGTTTTCATTACGCAACAGGATATCAATCCGCTTGACCAACTCGCTAAACTCACCCGCGTCAAACTGCTGCTTTAATTGCGATCGCTGAATCTTACCAATCGAGGTCTTAGGAATCACAGACTGCTCAACAGGCAGCAAGTAGGTAGGGCTAATTCCCACCTTGCGCACAACGGTTTTTTGAATTTCTTTCAGCAGTTGCGTCAGCGGCTCGTCATCTGAAATTTCGGTATTGAAGAAGACCACCAGCTGATCAGTGTCACTGCCAGCAGAACGCGTCGCACAAGCCGCCGTGTAAGACACTTCAACGCCTGCAACCTCTTCGACAACCGCTTCAATTTCATGGGTGTAGTAGTTGCTGCCATTGATAATGATGACATCCTTACTACGCCCGGTAATGGTGAGTGCGCCATGCCGCAAAAAGCCCAAGTCACCCGTCTTAAACCAGCCATCCTCAGTAAAGACTTCCTGGTTCATCTCAGGGTTTTGATAGTAACCGGGAGTAACCGTCACGCCTTTGACTTGCAAGAAACCAATCGTTTCTTCGGGCACAAGTTGGTTCTGGTCATCCACAATCCGCAACGACACGCCGGGAATCGGAGTCCCCAAGTTTGCAAACGAATCACCAAACGGACTGTCTGTTTCAACCAGGTACGTTTCGCACGACGTTACCCCCGAACTCGTCTCAGCCATCCCCCAGGAGGAGTGCATCGCGGTGGGCTGCAACCCAAAAGGTGCCAGCAACTCAAGAAAGCGTCGAGACGTTTTAGGGGCAATTGGTTCCGCTGTACTCAAGCACGATCGCAGGCACGACAGATCCCACTTGCGTTGCTTGATCGCCTCCGCGCGATCGCCCACAAGCGCATAGGCAAAATTAGGTGCCCAGGCACTCGTGGCCCGATATTTCTCGATCCAGTCAAACCACTTGAGCGGATCGGCTAACACAGCAGAAGTTGGCGCGTGGATCTGACGGGCACCCAAAAAGACCGGACGAATTACGCAGCGAATAATGGGACCAGGATGATCAAGCGGTAGCCAGTTGAGAAAGATATCAGCAGCATTAAAGTCGCTTTGGTCAGCCGTACCGCGAATGCTATTCACCAGGTTGTGATGAGTCAGCGTCACCCCTTTGGGCACGCCCGTACTGCCAGACGTAAGCAGCAGCAAGGCCAGGTCTTCGGGTTGGCTGACGTGATGGGTGCGATCGCCCTCAGCCTGCCAAATCTCTTCCAGAGCAACCGCCTTAAACCCTTCCAGGTTCAACTCTTGAGCTAATCTTTGCAGACCCGTTAATTGGGCTTTCGTCGTTAAAATCAGGGGCTTTCCCAGCCGCTCCCAGGCATTCAGCAGCTTTTTTACAACACTGTTTGATGCCTCGTAGCTAGGAGCTGGGGCGATCGGAACGGGAACAAACCCACCTAAAAAACAGCCCCAAAAAGCCGGAATAAAGGATTGATTCCCCTCAACCTGAAAAATGACCTTATCTTGCGGCGACAAGCCCTGCTGACGCAAACCCGCCAGCACCCGCTCGGCAGCTTCTAATAACTCAGCGTAGGATTGGCTATTTTCAGATGAGTCTGCTTGGAGATAGGTCACGCCCCCAGTCGTAAGTTGGGTCGCAGCCCGATGCAACACTTGAGCCAGGTTCGTTGGCAGATCAGGGTCAACTGGCAACGGTTTGCCAACACTGAGAGCAAGCGGCTTGGGTGCCGTTTCAGTCTGGGTTGTCGCGCTCGCGACCGCAGCAGCCTGTACCTCGGTTGCCGCTTGAGATTGTCGCCAGTTTGAAGGTAATAGATCGGCAATGTGCAAAGGTGGAATCGGTGGGGTGGCATCTTGCACCGTTACAGCCACTTGCTGAATCCCTGGCAGCGATCGCACGCGCTCTTCCCATTCAGAGGCCAAAGCGGCATCCACAACCGGAATTTGCAACAAGGCATCCACGTCAACAGCACCTTGAGGGGTCAAAGGCACATTTGAGATAGGGACAAAATGAATAATCGGAAGGTTACTTAACAGGCTCTTTTCCAAGTGGGATCGCAAGCGCGTTTCAGAAAAATGCCCATTACACACGACGTAAGCCACAAACTCTGACCCACCAATGGCCAGTTGGCGTTGGACGACAACGCAGTCCTCAATTGAGGGGTGTTCGGCTAAGTGTAATTTAATCTTCCGTTCCGATTGCATGTCATGGGGGGGCTGATGCATCCTGTCTTGGTCAAAACCTGCGATGGTTTGCATAAAAGCAATCTCTGCCTCTTAACAATTACAGATGAACGAGCAAAAGAGCACTGTGAAATAGGTTTCGTTAAACTTTCGTGACTAATGTCGGCTAATCACGTTTGGTTCTTTCTTAAGATGGGCAAACAACCCTAAGAAGATCACACACCATCTGGGAAAACATTAAAAATCCTAAATTCTCAGTCGGGAAAACTCTGATCGGGTATCAATTTTACTCTGCGGACTTTTTAATTTATAACTCTACACGTCTATTAGATCTATAGGCGATCTCCGCCTGAGCCTGCTAGTTAATTGGGTGAAGATTTAGTGAATCACAATTAGTCTCATAAGAGACAAATACAAGAGTTTAATTTCTCTTGGGAGATTAATCACATACAATTTCCCCCTTCCTTAAACAGCTTTTAATTTTTAGCTAAACAGTTTTACCCACAGATTTAACGTCTCGTTATCCGCAGTCCTCATTCTTTAATTTCTGGATAGCAGCAAAACTGAGAAATATTCAACCCTATTTGTTGCTTGTTTCTCAGAAAGGTCTTACCTCACGGATTGTAGACATCCATAAGAGCTTCATTTTCTCAAAAAAAGATACCTGATCAAGCCTATCTAAGGGTCGATTGTTATTAGTTGAAATGCAAAAGACTTAATTCACTCAAACAATTTTCCAGCAAATCCTGAGCCTGATTTTTTACCACTTTAACTCCTCACAAGGTTGATCAAGTGAATTTTTAAGTAGCAACTTTTGGGAGCATAAGTTTCTTTCTCAGCAGATAAATCTATTAGATTCAAATACAAAAAAATGAGTAACAAATAGAACATTCACTTCCTAATCATTAGGATATTGGCTAATCGATCATCAACCACACCTAGGATTTTGCAGGTATTATTTTTTACATAATTCCAGATAATTCTAGTGAGATCAACGGTTTGAGGTGCTTTACCCTACAGCAAAGCACACGCTTACTTAAGCAAAAGCGCGATAGTTATCAATCAAAAATAATGATTTAGTTAATCCTTAAAAAGCTTGTATTTATATTTACCACGACTTGTCCAATCTCAGTAGCCCCCTCAGTCAAATCTTTCTTACAATCCTGCCAGATAATTTTGAGCGAAATGAGACAAACCCCTTCGACTGAGTTCAGTTTTTAGGAAGATGCTTTTTCATGACTTGGCAACCCACAAAAAAAGCTGTCAGAGAACAGCCTCAGTAACGACTCAAAGCCGAAAATTACTTTTGCACGGGTAGCGAAACTAAATAATCACACGTTTTTAACTGACTCGACTGTGTAACCCGCCGTGGCGATCGCAGCTTTCACGTCGGCTTCGGGTTGAGCAGTTTCAATCTTGACTTGCTTTGTTTTTGGATCCGCATCAACTTTCGCCATCGGATCAATCGCAACAACCGCTTTTGTAATAGTTTCAGCACAAGCTGAGCAGGCCATATTAGGGACTTTAAATTCCAAATGCATTGCTGATCTCCAAACCATCCGTTTCATCATAAAAGTTGTTTAGTCGGGACGAGCGATCGCGTGAGTTGCTCACCAAACCGATTAAGCCATTTGGCCAATCTTGGCGATCACTTTCTCGGCAACGTTAGCTGGCAGCGGTACATAACCGAGGTCACTGGCATACCGTTGCCCATCCTTTACCCCCCACTGAATCACGTCTTTTAACACCGCTGCTTTTCCAGGTTCGTCATACTGCTGATAAACGAGTAACCAGCTATACGTCACGATTGGGTAGGAGTTTTCACCCTCTGGATCAGGGACAGAACCCAGCAAATCTTCTCCCAGTTGGACGGTAGCCAACGCTGCCGCCGCTGCCGCTTCTGTTGGCTCAAGAAATTGACCCGCTTTGTTTTCGATCGCAGCGGTAGCCAGATTTAACTGTTTGGCAAAGGCATACTCAACATAGCCAATCGTGCCCTCTGTCTGTTGGATCTGGGCACTAATGCCAGCGTTATCTTTAATCCCGATCCCGGCTTTCCAGGCGACGTTTAGCCCCGTTCCGACCGCCTGTTTCCATTCTGGGCTGATCGCACTCAAATGCGCTGTAAAAGCAGCTGTTGTACCACTACCATCAGAGCGATGCACCAGGAAAATGTCTTGATTGGGTAGCGAAATACCGGGATTCAGGCCAGCGATCTTAGGGTCATTCCATTTTTTGATTTTGCCTAAAAAAATCTCTGGCAAAACCTGGCGCGACAGTTTTAAGCCTTTGACACCCGGCAAATTGTAAACCACAGCAATGCTGCCAGAGGTCATTGGTAGGGCGATCGCCCCACGCGTCACTTTTTTGATATCGGCATCCGATAGCGGCACATCTGTTGCCCCAAAATCGACGGTGCCACTCGTAAATTGCTGGATTCCTGCAGCACTCCCAGTAGGTTGGTAGGAAATTTCAACGTTGGGATGGGTCTTGTTGTACTCGTTAAACCACTTCAGGTACAGAAACACAGGAAACGTAGCCCCTGCGCCATAGAGGGAAACTGGCTCAGCTAGCGGACTAGAAGTCGAACTGGGCTGCGACTGTTGCGACTGACAGGAAACCACCCCAACCGCAACCGCTCCCATTGAAACCAGAAAACGACGACGTGATGACATCTTCAGCTCCCCTTACGCTGTACAGCGTTTTGCACCTAAACGATTGACACAAGCAGCTTTTTCTTGCGCCGTTAAAGCGTTCCATTCCACGTCGCGTCGCAGGGTGATGCCGTTATGCCCTAAAAGAAATCGGGGCAATTCTTCATTTTTGATCTGCTTCAACGTCTTCATATCAAAGGTGGTGTAAGTCGTCAGCTCTGGCGAGTCAAACTTGACATCCATCACGGTGATTGCTTTACGGGGCGGTTTTGGGAAGTCAACCAGAGGCCGAGGCCCCGACCCTAAAATGCCCATGTGCAGGAGTTGCAAGCCACCGCGATGGGCAGGATAGTAAGCGTGATGATGCCCACTGATATAGGTGTGAACCTTATATTTCTCCAGCAGCGATCGCAGTTGATCGGCGTTTTGCATCACTTCGGCGGGTTCATTCCGCCCGACTGCAACTGCATAGAGCGGCAAGTGCCCCAGCAAAATGCGGAGTTTAGCAGACTGCGCCTTTTCACTGGCAAGGGACTTCTCAACCCAGGCCAACTTTTCGGGTGGAATATTGTTTGAGGAACCATCCCAGGCCATGAAGAAAATATCTTGATACTCAAACGTGAAGAAGAAGGGATAGTCCTCCTGATCAATAAATTTCACACCGGGGTTATGGGCTGGGTCACGCCAGTAATCAGACGCAATATCCCGCTCTCGCTGAAACAAAAAATTGCCTTTCACGCCCAATGCGGCTGAGGCATCATGGTTGCCAATCGTAAAACCATAGGGAATTTTGGCTTGACGCAAAGGCGCTGCCACATGGTCATCAAAAGCAGCCCACATTGCCTTGAGTTGGTCAGGCGTGAGCGTGGGTGACTGCCCAGCCACCATATCGCCACTACACAGCACCATGTCGGGCTGCCACAAGGGAAGTAAGGCAATACCCTGGTCAACCTCACGGGAATAATCGGTCGAGCCATAGGCATCATTGAGGTCACTAATGACGACAAAGCGAACGTCGCCACGCGGTGGGTTAAACAGCCCTCCTTGAGACTGGTCAACCAGTGCTTGAGCTGCTGGCGGTAATTGGGCAGATGTCGTTTGCGCGATCGCTGTTTGCTCGGTGGGTGAGGAGGGGGCATTTGCTTGGGGCGAAGAAGCACGGCACGCATAGAGAACGCCGACCAGGCAAAGCGCCACAAAAAATCGAGCGAGAAACCGAGACAGCGAGAAACGCATAAATCAGACCCGAAAACTATCCACGCATACAATACTGCATCTTGCGTAAACTAAGGCGGCAATAGATTCGGATTTTCGAATTGACTCTAGAGCGATGGCGGATTCTTGAGTTGCAGCTCAACCACAGGTGATCGCTCATATTTCAGCAACCCGAAGTGAGCTAACAAGGTATTCCACTGCAAGCTTTGCACCGAGCGCAATCGCACCAACTGCTCGACCCACTCGTACCAGGTATCATTTTCGTTAATCGCGTTAACCTTAGTCAGGTTAATGGGTTGATTTGTGCCTGCACTCGCTTCAATCGGCTGATTCACTCGCTCAAGAAAACCGCTGACCGAAAGATTGGCGTTGGGGTTTGTCTGGCTACATACAATGGTCAGCGACCAGAAATAGCGTTTGCCAACCTCTAACGCTGGATAGGTCTTGGGTACGGTGATGCTGACAATGCCTGGTTGATCGGGCAGGGAAACCGCGATCGCGCCTTTATCCAAATCTTCGTTGAGCAATTGGTCTTCTGTTTTCACAGATAACAACGCTGTCGTCACATTTGGGGAGCGTGCAATGGGTAAATAAAACACAAACGTTGGACGGGCTTTGCGGGTTTGAGCCACTTCGCTATCAACAAACGCGATGATACTAGGTGGTTGTTGTAATAAATTACTGGTGCAGCCACCTCTGACGGCTCCACTGCGAGCGGTACCCGGTGGAGTGCCTAACGGACGCGCCTGCACCGCTAGAGTTGTACTTAACCAGCTTGTGACGATTAATGCACTTGCTACACCCATCTGAAATGTGGCGTACCAAGGTAACGATCTCACCCGTAACATAATGTCGTTGTCTCCCAGATTCTTTGGTAAATGCTTCTTGCCTAGCAACTCAGTAAATACTCAGTTGACTGCTTATATATTGCGTTTTTTCCCGTTGATTTTAATGTGATTACCTCCTCGGTAGGAAATTGATTTCAATCGCAGCGGTGTTGTGATCACGCAACAAGAGCATCCTTATTGCTAGTGTTGCAAAACGAAAGTTTTGGTGTACTAGGACTATTTGGCGATCGCGATCTTCTCCTCGCTTTAGACAACGCTGTTTTTCTTGTTAGAAACGCAAATTAAATAACCTCGATACTTTTCGAGACGGACGCTAGCACAGCCCTGCCGAAGGCTATACAGCCGTTCGCCCCTTTCGATAGAAAAATATCCGATTTAATCCATGATCCTTAGTGTCTGAGCCGATACGTCAAAAAACCAACGCCGAAACTTGCCAGCATCAGCGCCAGAGCCGCCGGAACGACGGGCAGCCAACCGCCTGTGATGTTAAACAGCAGGGTCGATAGGGTGTAAAGCAGCAGAGCCGAGCCACCTAAAGCCGCTAATAGAGTTGGCAGATGGGGCGATCGCCAGCCAATCAACCCACCCAAAGCCGTCCAGGCAAAAATCCACAGGGTTTCGCCCCAGTAGGGCAACCACCAAATAATGGGACGACCATCTAAACTGGCACTAACCAATTGACTCACCATTTGCCCGTGTAAAATTACACCGGGTAAGCGACCATAGGGCGACTGAAACTGATCAGCATTGGTGGAGGTCGTCGCGGTATAGCCAATCAACAGAATGCGATCGCGCACTAGCTTTGGGTCAAACTGGTTATTCAATACATCCTTTAAGCTAAGAACGGAAGCAAATTGGCTGGCATCCCCTTTAGGAGCGCGATAATTCAGCATGGCTTGATAGCCACCGGAGACTTGCTGTTGAGAATACGCGGTGCCATCCCACAAAGAGGGAACTTCAATATCGCCAAACCCCATCACTTTGGTCAAATTACTCTTTTCATCTAGTGGAGAGTGATAGGTTTCTCCTTGAGATTCCAGGTAACGACGGGCAACGATTAAGCTAACGGATTTATAGGCATTACAGTTTTCCCCATCCCCAGCCTGAATCAAGTTATGCCTGCGCACATAATCCCCAGTGTCACTTTGAATCGCAGCAAACCCAACCTGCTCAGGCGGCAGCTCTGGCATTGGACTTAAACTACCTTTCACCGTGTCTCCGTCTGGCACACCAAGCTGACAGACTCCAATAAAATTAGGTGTTTGTTTAATGCGTTTGGCGAGGTCAGGCTTAGCTGCATAGTCCCGAATAAAATCCAACACAATCATGTTGGGTTTATGTTGGTTCAGCAGTCTCAATGTGTCATCTAAGGCTGAGTCAGGCATTGTCCCCCGACCGGCCTCGTACCGATCATTCATGAGTTGGATGCTGAGTTCGTCAACAGCAACAATCGTGATGCGAGAATCGGGTGGCTCTGAAGGGCGCGATCGCAGCATTTGGTCATAGTTAGCCAGCTCGGCTCCCTGCAACACACCTGCCCATCGAACCAGGCACACTACAGCCCCGGCGGCAAGACTCGTCAGAGCCGCAGTGATTGGACTCAGCGTTCGTTTTGGCAGCTCGCTACTTTGATAGATATAATCCCGTTGCAACTCGGTGGGGGCTGGCTCTTTGGAACCTGAGTCTTGCAGCCAACTCGTAGCGGTTTCCAAATCTTTACCCCGCAGCAAAAAGGCATCATCGCGTTCTTCCCGTTCCCACTCAAGGGCCTTGAGCATAAGCCGCGTATGAGAACGGAGATACTCTGGGTCAGAGTCAAGCGTGCGGGTCAACTCACCAAAGTTTGTAAAGAAATCACCTCCGTGCTTGCGAAAATCGACCCACGGCAGATTGATAATCGACGTTGGCACATCCGCCGTACCAAGGTCACGCAAAAGCAAAGGAACCAGGCGTTTACCATATTTCTCAGCGTACTCAAGTTGGGCCAAGCAACGGGAAGTAGAAACGATCGAACTCGGCGACAGAATAAACAAAAAGTTATTACATTGCTCAATCCCTTGCTTCATCTCGATCGAAAGCTCTTCGTCCTTCTCAGCCTCGTTATCCCCGCTGCTAATCAACTCCTGGTCAAACCAGGTCGTCTTCCCTTGAATTTGAAGCCCATCGTTGAGCTTACGGGCAAAGTCAGAATCGGTACGCGAGTAACATAAGAAAATATCTAAAGCCGCATCGGGTGGAAGTTTGGCACTTTCGGCAATAAATTCTTGCTGAATCGGGATCGGGCCATGCTGCAGGTGCAGATGGGTAGAATCAAGCCACGATTGCGCGAGTTGCAAGTTATGCCCCCGCAAGAGAATGCTTGGATTTCGCTTTTGGCGTTGCCACTTCAACGCTTTTGAAAGCAAAATCTTACGTTGCTCAAAGTAGTTTGCATCCTCACGCAAGGCACGAATCAAGCGAGCCAGGTTGACCTTATATTCTTCCTCGCTCTGACTCGCTTCAAGCTGAATCGGGCGCAGCTTTTTTACTTCATCGGGCCATTCTTCAGGCGGCACTTCTGCCAATTGAATCGGGATGATGCGTTTTTTCAGCGAACAGGCATAAGCTAACTCACTACGGCAGATGAGCGATCGCACAGAGGCTGGCGAGATGACATAAATGACGGTGGTTGCCTCTTCAATGCCCTGTTGAATCTGCTCGCCATACTCATCACCACTCTGCACATCTGAGCGTCCGCGCCACAGAGTAAAGGCTTCCCGCTGTAACTGATGCACAATTTTTTGCAAAAAGGGCCGATCCTCTTCAGCAAAACTGAGGAATACGTCCGTCATCATGTTGGCGGCATTCTTCGCGCTCTCACAGATAAACTCGCAGTGAAGATCGGTTGGTTCACAGGGGGGCTGCTCATTCTCAAACCGAGTTCGGAGCCAGGTTTCAGCGTCAGCCCGTTCTTCCCCGATTAGCAGATAGCGAGTCTGATACTGGTTTCGCTCCCAATCCAGCGCTTTATTCAAAAAGTACGTGTGTTTTTGCACGTAATCCCGATGCCGTTCAAAGATTTCGAGCAACCCTTGAAACGAAGTCTCAAAGTCGTCAATCCCCTCGCGAAAGTAGACCCAGTTAATCCGAGAGACGGCTGGGTGCATATTTTGAAAACAGGTATGCAATCCCTGCTTTTGATAGACTTCCCATGCTTCAAGCGGCTGGTCAGGATTTCGCTGCTGCCAGATCTCCTGAGTAATTTGTTCAACATGCAACAGGGGAATAATCCGCTTGTTATATTGCAGGGCGCGCTCAATTTCTTTAGCGCAGTAGGGCGAGTTAACTGAGTGCGGCGCAATGATGAACAAGAAATTGTGCGATTTGCCAATTCCTGCATCGATCTGGGTCTGAAAATCAACCGCTAACGGAATGTCGTTTTGATCAAACCAGATATCAAAGCCTTGATCAGCAAGGCGATCGTGCAAATATCCGGCAAACGCTTTACTATCCGCACGTCCATAAGAAATAAAGCCGTCTTGATAGTCTTTCATGCTCATTATTGGTAGCGAATGCACCCTTGATCGGCTTAGAGAAGCGATCGCACTGGGCAATGCAGAGTGACCAAAAAGCACCATTCAAACTTTCCGCAAGGACAGATGGATAAGTGTCCACTCGTGTCATTTGAACAGGCAGTTAGTAGTGATTCTACGGCAGAATATTTCGCCATCACGGTTTGCCAAGTCAGGAAAGTGCAATTTTTTTGTAAACTTACGTAATTTTCTACGGACTGTTACGGAACTGGCCGAATAGGAAAGAAAAAATACCGGATTTGATTGAAGGAACCAGTAAGAAGAAATGCTGAAACGCGGAACTGCCTTCCCTCAAGATCGTCCCTCTCTATTAAATTCTGATAAATCGTCTTGCCCTATGGAAAACATCGCCTACTTTTATCTGCAAATTGAGCAACCCTCTGCAACTGCTGAGCCAACCACCTGTAAGCCTAAAGAAGCGACCGCAGCTCAACCGAAGCAAGCAAAACTATCCGCCGATCGCGATCTGGCTAAATCGGTGGAAGATACGCTGCCAACTTATCCCACCTTGTATTTGTAAAAGTTCTAATCGCTATCACGCGATGCATGAAGCTTGCTAAGGGATGTGGGGGCTGTACCACCAGTCAGAGGTTCTCCCCTACAGCCCATCCTGACTTTTTCCAGTACCACTACATAAAAAGTTATTTGGGAGAAACCACGTCAAAACCAATCGTGTGTCACTCTCTCATTTCCCTTCGTGTACTTGGGACTACGCAAATCGACAATTGCGCCTGACCGCCTCGACCAGTAGCTCCTTATACTCTTTATGCTTGACGACATACGCGCCAAACCGAGCCAAATGGGGGTTCATCATCTGTGCGTCAAATACTAAAAAATCACGCGATCGCAAATGGTCTACCAACTTCACCATCGCCACCTTAGACCCATCGGGAATTTGGTAGAACATCGATTCGCCAATAAAAATCCCGCCAATCGCAATGCCTAAAACCCCACCGGCCAGCTGATTATTTTGCCAGGTTTCAAAGCTGTGCGCCCAGCCAGCCTGGTGCAACGCCCAGTACACCTCCTTTAACTCATCCGAAATCCAGGTAGTCTCGCGGTTAGAGCAGCCCTCGACCACCTCTCGAAACGCCCGATTGATACAGACCTCAAACCGATTTTGATTCAGCACCCGACGCAGCGAAGTTGGGTAGCGAAATCGTTGATCAAGCGGTATCAGCGTACGCTCTCGGCTGGAGTACCAACTTAAACTCCCTTTTGCGTCATCGGCCATCAAAAAGTAGCCCTGAGCGTAGCCTTCAACAATGGCGCTGATGTCGTACTGCTGATCTATCAAGCAAAATATCCTTTTACGCAATGAGAACCACCGAAAAACCGATGAAACTAGGGTCTGGCAGTCGCGATCGCAAACAAGCCTGTCATTGGCTGTCCTTGAAACTTCTAACTCCTTCAGTTTTCACAGCAGTGAATTTAAGACTACCCAATTTACCCTGGTAGAGCTTCACCCCTTTGCTTGAAATCCCCGTCTCAACCAACAATGGTCTACTTCTATACAGCGTCATTTATCCCTGTCCTTCTCATCGCCCTTTCCCCATTTCCATTTCCCGCCTCTCTGCTTCGCTCCGCCTAAAGATTTCCCACTTCCTTCAATAAAGAATGCGAGATCTCCTAATCCGAAGACTACAATCCAAGTAGAACTTCTGTACGTCAGGAAAAATCTTATGGACTTTGCGATCGTTGCCGCAATCGCCCTTGCCGTTAGTGGTTACATGGCAGGCTCGGTCAAAATCGTCACTGAAGGAGAGGCAGCAGTTGTTGAGCGTTTGGGGCGCTACCGCCGCACCATGAGTTCTGGCTTAAATTTCGTTGTGCCATTTCTTGACACAGTTTATGTTGTATCGATGCGTGAGCAACTGATTGACATCGATCCGCAGAAGGCGATTACCAAAGACCGCGCCGATGTCACGTTAGATGCCATTCTGTTCTGGCGCATTCTCGACGTTTACCTGGCGCGCTATGCGGTTGAGTCGGTTGATAAAGCTTTAGAGCAATTAGTGATCACCTCACTCCGCTCTGAGGTCGGGCAACTCACCCTCGAAGAGTTAGTCTCATCGCGCGATAAAATCAATCGCCAAATGCTGACGACGCTTGATAAAGCCACGCAGGATTGGGGGGTTAAGGTTGAGCGGGTCGAGATTCAAGACATTAAGCTGTCTGAAGAATTGACTAAAGCGCGCGAGTCAGAGCTGGCGGCTGAAAGCCGCAAAAAGGCAATGATGTCTGAATATCAAGCGGCGGTTGAATCGATCAAAATCATCTCAGATGCCCTTGCAGACTCCAGCAACCCCAAGGCAACGTTGAATTACCTGATTGCCAAGAGTTACATTGAGGCTCAAAACAACTTGGGATCCAGTCCAAATGCCAAGATTGTCTTTATGGATCCTAATAAGCTAACAGAGGCAACGACTGAGTTTATTACAGCTGACGGGGAAACCCAGCACAGCAACAGCAACGGAAGTAGCGAGACGTAATCACCGTTGTTTTACCTGCGTCGCTGAGCCACAATGCATTGAGCCTTACCCGATGGCCCTTTGCTAGAGCGGAGGCATTGCATCTTTTAGCCAAACCTGGCCCATCGGCGTTCAACGACTATCCTCCCAATTGCGTTCTAGATTACGGCTTCAGACGAAATCTCGTCTTCTAGAATAGATAAGGGATGCATAGACTTGAACACGAATTTTTAGCCTGTTCTTTCGCGAAAGTCAGGTTTTTCGATCGCCCCTTCTCTTCTACGCTTCCTGACCAGCCTTTTGAGGGCGCTGGCTTTGATTGCCCATCTTATCTTGTGTGTCTCCTCGGCTATGTCTGGTACTTACAAAGTCACAGGAATTAACCTCAAGGCCATGCCGATGGGAGAATCCGATCGCCTGTTAACCATCCTGACCAAAGAGCAGGGGTTGATGAAAGCGATCGCGATGGGGTCGCGGAAGCAAAACTCTCACCTGGGTGGACGGAGTGGCTTGTTTGTGATCAATCACTTGTTGATTGCAAAGGGGCGATCGCTCGACAAAATTACTCAAGCCGAGACGATCGAATCGTTTGCGGGGTTGTCGCAAGACTTACGCAAGCTCACGGCTAGCCAGTATTTGGCAGAGTTGGTGTTGTTTCAGGCGTTGAGTGAGCAACCCCAAGAAGACTTGTTTCTGCTATTTACTAATCAACTTCAGGCGCTCAGTCAGGCCAAATCTGAGGAGATCTTGCCTCTCCTAGCGCGGAGTAGCTTTCAGCTGCTTGCCCTCGCGGGAATTGCCCCCCAACTTCATTCCTGCTGCGTCACGCAAGCTACGATTCTGCCAGATTTTGAAACGAAGAATTGGCGGGTGGGGTTTAGCGTACCCGCGGGTGGAGTCTGTACTCTCGCCGCGCTAGAACAGATTCAGCCGTCTAAAAAGCCACAGCCCTGTCGGTTTAGTCAACCTAAAAAGGGCGATCGCGGGCGGCAATCAGGGCAGGCTCAACTTACTTTTGAACTAACAGCACCAGAGTTGTATGCACTCCAACAACTACCCCAGGTTGAATTGCCGATTGGGGAAAATTCACCCAATCTCATGCAAAACTTTTCTCACAAACCAACTACGCTAGAAGATAGTTGGCTCTCAACTGAGAGGGTTTTGCGTCAGTACGCTCAGTATCATTTTGATCGCATAATCCGTTCAGCAGCGTTAATTGACGCATGTTTTCAGTCTTCGCTTTTGATGTCGCCCTAACTCTGTATGATGCGCTCTCTGCCACCTCATTCCACCGCGTTCCTTTGTTCGCCGAACCTTCCCAATTCAGGCAATAATAGTAATGCTAAGCAGAAAGAGGTCGGCGGATCCGTTTCTACTTCTCAGCCAAACTCATCAGGGCTTTCTGAGTCAGCGTGGCAACCCCCTCTGGCAGAGCGACATTGGCTAGCATCGGATAGTTTTGCCGATGAGGAGTGTTCCCCATCCATGTTTCGTGAAGATGACGCGCAAGATTTAATCACTTCTGCTCATCCCCTCTTGTCAACCCTAAATTCCGACAAGGGCAAAGACATCGCTTTTTCGACTGAGCCGCCTCAAAACGGTGAGCCACCCAGTCAGGGTGCCGCACCCTCTGCTCCGTTAGAAGCCGTATCTTCTGAGGATGAAAGTTTACCTGCTACGGGTTTTCTGCCTGTTCTCAAGAATAAAAACTTCTTGACCTTGTGGAGTGGGCAAGTTTTTTCGCAATTAGCCGATAAAGTCTACCTCGTGCTGATGATTGCGATTATTGCGACTCGTTTCCAATCAGCAGAACAGACGATTAGTGGCTGGGTTTCATCGATCATGGTGGCCTTCACCATTCCGGCGGTTCTGTTTGGGTCGATCGCCGGGGTATTTGTCGATCGCTGGTCTAAGCAAACTGTTTTGGTGTTAAGTAATCTCTTGCGCGGCGGGTTGGTCTTTGCTCTGCCCATCTTGCTTTGGCTCTCGCGCGACCTGACCCCAATCGCGGGCATCCCCGTTGGCTTTGCCATCTTGTTAGGGGTGACTTTTTTAGTTTCAACCCTGACCCAGTTTTTTGCTCCGGCTGAGCAATCGGCCATTCCTTTAATTGTGGAGCGGCGTGATTTGCTCTCGGCCAACTCGCTCTACACCACGACCATGATGGCTTCGGTGATTATTGGGTTTGCGGTCGGTGAGCCACTGTTAGGTTTTGCCGATCAGGTATTGACTCAATTTGGCTGGTCGGTGCCCGATTTAGGCAGAGAGTTGCTGGTCGGCAGTGGTTACGCGATCGCTGGCCTGCTGTTGCTCCGACTAAATACTGGCGAAAAGTCGCTTGAAACGAATCTATCTGACGCCTCTAAAGTCGAGCGTCCTCACATTTTTCAAGATATTTGGGATGGTCTGCGCTACCTCCGTCACCAAAAGCGCGTGCGTAGTGCCATGATTCAACTGGGGATCCTTTTCTCGGTATTTGCTTCGCTGGCGGTGCTATCGGTGCGACTCGCCGAAGTCATGCCCAGCATCAAATCGTCGCAGTTTGGCTTTTTGCTGGCGGCTGGTGGGGTTGGCATGGCGATCGGAGCCACCTTTTTGGGCCAGTTTGGGCAGCATTTTTCCCATACTCGGCTCAGTCTGATCGGCTCAATTGGCATGGGGGTTGCGTTGGCTGGGTTAGCTCTGTTTCCCCATGAGTTAGTGCCAGCTCTGGGAATGATCACCTTGCTGGGTTTCTTTGGGGCGATCGTTGGGGTGCCGATGCAAACCACCATTCAAGAAGAGACTCCAGAAGACATGCGGGGCAAAATCTTTGGCTTACAAAATAACGCAATTAATATTGCGCTTAGTCTGCCTCTAGCACTCACGGGTATTGCCGAAACCTTCTTTGGGCTACGGACTGTTTTTATCGTCCTATCAATTCTGGTGATAGCCGGAGGTAGCGTTACCTGCTATATTTCCGGTACGAGTTCTTCGACTCGTTAATCATTCACTTTTAGAAAGTAGTTAAACTGCAAAACTTCACTTCTAAAGTGAGGGTGTTTGCGCTATCCCTGGACTTTTTTTGGATGCAAACTTGAATGCATATTGCATGGCTTGGTAAAAAATCCCCTTTTTGTGGCAATGTCACGTATAGTCGCGAGGTGACAAACGCTCTGCGAGAACGCGGGCATCAGGTTAGCTTCTTTCATTTTGCTCAAGAAGAAGCCGGGCCTGATAACTGGCCTGACCTGCAAGAGTTTTCGATTCCGTTCTTTTATAAATCACAGGTTTATACAATTCCCTCGTTGCGATCGCGCAAGGTTTTAGAGCAAACATTGAGCGACTTGCATCCAAAACCCGATCTGGTTCATGCATCGCTCACGCTTTCGCCACTTGATTTTTATCTGCCTGAGATTTGCCAAGAGCTAGGGCTGCCCTTGGTCGCAACCTTTCACCCCGCTTTTGACCACAAATTGCGCAACTTGTCGTCGAGTACCCAGTACCTGACCTATCAACTCTACGCGCCATCCCTCGCCAAGTATGACCAGGTGATTGTGTTTTCGCGGCTACAGCGGCGGCTTTTGGTGCGCTTGGGCGTTCCTTCTGATCGGGTAGCTGTGATTCCAAACGGGGTGGATGTGCAGAAGTACTCACCCGGCCCCTCAAACTTTAAGGCAGAAATCGGGGGCGATCGCGTCTTTGTCTACCAGGGCAGAATCTCGCCTGAGAAAAATATTGAGTCTCTGCTGAAAGCCTGGAAACACTGTCGCATGGGCGATCGCTGCAAGTTGGTAATTGTTGGTAATCATGGCCCCCTGGCAACGTCGCTGATTCCGTTTTATGGGCCTGAGCACGGCATCATCTGGATGGGCTTTATTGCCAATGAACAGCGCCGGATTGAGATTTTGCGCGGGTCAGATGTTTTTGTCTTGCCCTCCCTGGTCGAAGGGTTATCGCTTTCACTGCTAGAAGCAATGGCGTGCGGTACGGCCTGCGTTGCAACCGATGCGGGGGCTGATGGCGAAGTTTTAGAACAAGCGGCGGGTGTCATTCTCAAAACCCAAAGCGTGAGTACCCAACTCAAGGTTCTCTTACCTCAGCTCCGCGACCACGAAGACTGGACTCGCCTACTGGGGCAGAACGCCCGTCGCCGCGTTGAGGAACGTTACACTTTAGAAGACAACATCACTCAACTAGAGACTCTCTATACCGACGTTGTGCAAGCGAACCAGCAGCACGCCGTTCCCTATGTTGCTAGCAATTTGACCAGCAAAGTGTCTAGAACCTGATTGGCATGAATTCTACTGATTTAGCTTTCACCTCGGCCCTAGAGCAGGCTCGATTAATTCGGCAAAAAGAAATTTCGCCGCTTGAGTTAACCGAGCTGTATCTCAGTCGCATCGAGCAGCTAAATCCTCAATTGGGTAGCTTTGTTTATGTAGCAACTGACCAGGCGATCGCGGATGCAACCGCGAAAACCGAAGACCTGACAACGCTGGATCCTGACGAGTTACCTCCCTTTTTTGGGGTGCCTATCCCAATCAAAGATTTGGCCCCTGTAGCCGGAATGCCCTGCACCTACGGGCTGCGGATTTTGAAGAATAGTGTTGCTGAGGCTGATAGCGGCGTTGTCGGGCGCATTAAGCAAGCAGGTTTCGTCATCTTAGGCAAAACCGCCACCTCCGAAGCAGGCACACTGCCCTATACAGAAACCAGAGGCTTTTTGCCCGTTCGCAATCCCTGGCACTTAGATTACACGGCTGGTGGTTCTAGTGGTGGTGCCGCATCTGCTCTAGCAGCCGGACTTTGCCCAGTCGCTCATGGCTCCGATGGGGGCGGCTCGATTCGGGGGCCAGCTTTTTGTTGTGGGCTGGTGGGCATCAAGCCCTCTCGCGGTCGGGTGACAATGGCTCCAGTGGGTGAGCGGTTAAATGGAGCGGCTGTTGAAGGCCCGTTAGGGCGTACCGTTGCTGACGCAGCTGCCCTGTTAGATGTCATGGCCGGGTATGAACCAGGCGACCCCTACTGGTTACCCTATCCTGGCCCCTCCTTTTTGGCGGCCACGCAACAGACTGTCAAGCCGCTTCGGATTGGGGTAATGACCGAGATCGCCCCAGTTGGTGAAGCTGACCCACTTTGCAAAGAAGCCGTTCACACGGTTGCCACTCTTTTAGAATCTCTGGGGCATCAGATTGAGCCAGCTCCTAATATCGACTTCACCGAGCTGATTGACCCATTTACAACAGTATTTCGCGCCGTTTTAGCCGAGGCAGGCGTTCCACCCATCTTCCTCAACAAGATGAATCGCTGGTGGTGGGTGCAAGCCCAACTCTGCTCCTGTGGTCAATATCTCCGTGCTGTCACAAAAATGCAGAAGTTGGCGCGTGAAATTGTGAAAAAGTTTGAGTCAGTTGATGTTTTGCTGCTGCCAACATATATGCACCCCACCATTCGGGTGGGGGAGTGGGCCCGCCTTAACCCCAGCAAAACACTTGAAAAAATTATTGAATGGATTGCCCCCTGTCCACCGTTTAACGCTAGCGGTCAACCCGCGATCGCCCTGCCGACTGGTCTTACCCCAAACGGCTTGCCAATGGGTGTGCAATTGGTTGGCAAACCCGCCGCCGAAACAACTTTAATTGCCCTCGCAGCCCAGCTAGAACCTTTACTCTGGCAAGCAGAGGTTAAGCGACCTGTGATCGCGACTCAAATCTAACAATCCTTGACCGGATGGCATTCTATGGATCCACAGGTAACTTTACCCAAAGTAACTTTGCTCAACAATAAGTTAATGCTTCCTAACAAATTGTTTTTTCGCGGTTTGATTTTTAACCGCCCCGCGATCGCTGCAGCCCTTCACAAAAGGCTACTTCGCAATTTATTCAAAACCTCACTTCAAAATCTTTTTGGAAAAGATCTGATTAAGGTAGTGCGTTCTTCAGTTGAATTGAGTATTATTCTGGTGATAGTGTGTTCTGACAAACTTTACACTCTTACCAGGGTGTCTTAGTTGCTCTACTACTTGATTGAAGCCAGTATGCTGATTCTCAAGAAGGTCCATAGAGGTTTTGTCGTTCACCATGGTGTGAGGAGGACAATCTAGATGTCGAAGTTTTTATTTAAGTCTTTGCTCTGCAGCCCACTTGCATTGAGCGTTGCACTGTCAGCCTCTGGTGCTGCTGTTGCAGTTGAAACGAAGATTGATGAGACCACTGTTGAGCCAAGCGCAAGCTTAATCGCAGCTCCCGAAGCAGGTACTGCCCCTGTATTCTCCAGCGAAATTAAAGCTCCAGTGCAAGTTTCTCAGCTCGCGACTGAAGAGACTGCTCAAACTAAAGAGTTAGACACTTCTTCTCTTGAGCAAGTCAATCGCTACAGCCGCGAAGGTCGCAACACCCAAGCTCAGGTTACTTCTGTTTCTCAGTTGTCTGACGTTCGTCCTACTGACTGGGCATTCCAAGCATTACAATCTCTGGTTGAGCGTTACGGTTGTATTGCTGGTTACCCTGACCGGACCTACCGTGGCAACCAAGCGATGACTCGTTATGAGTTTGCGGCTGGTTTGAACGCTTGCTTAGACCGGATCAACGAGCTGATCGCAGCTTCGACTGCTGATCTCGTTAAGAAAGAAGACCTCGATGCGCTGCGGAAGCTGCAAGAAGAATTTGCTGCTGAACTCGCAACTCTGCGCGGTCGGGTTGACTCTCTCGAAGCTCGTACTACAACTCTTGAGAAGCAGCAATTCTCAACCACCACTAAATTGACTGGTGAAGTTATCTTTGCTGTAACTGATGAGTTCATCCAAGATGGTCGTGACACCAACACCGTCTTCCAAGATCGGGTTCGATTACTGTTAAACACCAGCTTCTCTGGTCGTGACCTGTTGGTTACTCGTTTAGATGCTGGTAATGCTGGTATTTTTGACCAGCCTGGTGTTGAAGGAACTCAAACCTTTAACCTCGGTGACACTGATAACGACGTTGTTTTGGGTTGGTTGGCTTACTACTTCCCAATCGGCGAAAAGGGTCAAGTCTACATTCCTGCTTGGGCAGGTCTGTGGTATGACGTTGTACCTACCCAGTCTGGCTTAATGGAAGCTTTTGACGGTGGTAATGGTCCTCTGTCTTACTTCGCACAGCGCAACCCCATCTACGCAATCGGTGGTGGTACTGGTATTGCTGCAAGCATCCCACTCGGCCCCGTCAAGATCAGCGGTGGTTACATGGCTGACAACGCTAGCTCTCCGCTAGACGAAGAAGGTCTGTTCAATGGTGACTACAGCGCAATGGGTCAAATCTCCTTTGACCTTGGTGAGTCCTTCACGATTGCGGCAACCTATGTTAACGCCTACCGTCGTGACTCGATCTTCGACGCAGGTTTACCAGGTTCTCCGTTGACCGGTAGCGCTTTGGATAACGTCTTGATCAATCCTGGCAACTCCGCAACGGTTAACGCATACGGTGTGTCGGCTGCCTTCAAGTTCAGCCCCTCCTTCTCGATCAACGCTTTCGGTACCTACGTTAACGCCAACATCATTGGTGATGGCGCACCTAACGCAGACTTCTGGACCTTTGGTGGTGGTGTTGCAGTTGCTGACCTGTTCACTAAGGGTAGCTTGCTCGGTGTTGCAGCCGGTGTTCAGCCTTACCTCGGTAATGCTAGCGACTTCGGAATCGCTGACAACGATATGCCTATCCACTTAGAAGGTTTCTACAAGCTCCAAATCAACGACTTCATCTCTATCACTCCTGGTGTGATCTACATCATCAACCCAGGTCAGAGCGATAGCAACGATGACATCTTGATTGGTACGCTCCGCACGACCTTTACCTTCTAGTCAGGTTTGGTTTGAAATTCTAGATGAATTGACCCCGCTTTATTGCGGGGTTTTTTAATATCTCAAAACCCCAGCGACGAACCGTAGTATAATAGGAGTTGTTGATGGTAGCTTGCTCAAGCAAGTCTAGACTCCCGTGGATTTGTCCTGTAAAAACGAGTATGCGATCGCGGCTCTCATCGAACTTGCCGCCAATTACGATAGTGGCGAACCCCTACAAATTCGCCAGATTTCTGCACAACAACAGATTCCTGACCGCTATTTAGAGCAACTTCTAGCAACTTTGCGGCGCGGTGGGTTGATTAAATCGCAACGGGGTGCCAAAGGTGGCTATGTGTTAGCTCGCCAACCCTGGGACATTACCCTGCTTGAAGTTGTGAAGTGTTTAGATGGGCTAGAGTCAGAGCCAATTTCACAAGAGTCGGCGTTGGGAACAACCGAAGGAACAGTCATTCACGAAGTTTGGCAAGAAGTGCATGCTGCTGCTAACGCGGTGTTGCAGACCTATACCTTGAAAGATTTGTGTGAAAAGCGCGACGCTCGCCGTCAGCTTGACATCATGTATTACATCTAAATTTTTGCTGGAAAGAGGGTACAGGCTTTGCCTCGACCCAACTTAGAAGAATCCACGCATTCTGATTTGCCCTCTTATTGGACTGGTAATTACCCATGCGTATTGCTCAAAACGTTACCGAACTGATTGGTCGTACTCCGTTAGTGCAGCTTAATCGTATCCCTCAAGCTGAGGGATGTGTGGCTCAAATTGTGGTTAAGCTCGAAGGGATGAATCCGTCCGCTTCGGTGAAAGACCGGATTGGCATCAGCATGATTGAGGCAGCAGAGCGAGAAGGTTTAATCACCCCTGGCAAGACTGTCTTGGTTGAACCTACTTCGGGCAATACAGGCATTGCGCTGGCAATGGCCGCTGCTGCCAAAGGTTATCGCTTGATCTTGACCATGCCTGAAACGATGAGCGCTGAGCGTCGTGCGATGCTGCGTGCTTATGGCGCTGAGCTAGAACTAACACCTGGCATTGAAGGCATGAGTGGCTGCATTCAACGCGCTCAGCAGATTGTTGACACCGTTGCCGATGCTTATATGCTGCAACAGTTTCGCAACCCCGCAAACCCCAAAATTCACCGCGAAACAACCGCCGAAGAAATTTGGGCAGACACCGATGGCCAAGTTGATATGATTGTGGCTGGGGTTGGAACAGGTGGCACGATTACCGGCGTGGCTGAGGTGATCAAACAGCGCAAACCTGAGTTCCGCGCGATCGCCGTTGAGCCTACCAACAGTCCAGTCTTGTCGGGTGGTCGGCCTGGCCCCCACAAAATCCAAGGGATTGGGGCTGGGTTTGTGCCCCCCGTGTTGAATGTCAACCTGATCGATGAAGTCATTGCTGTGAGTGACGAAGACGCGATCGCCTATGGTCGTCGGCTGGCTCGTGAAGAAGGTCTACTTTCTGGGATCTCAAGTGGTGCAGCGCTTTATGCAGCCATTCAAGTGGGGCGTCGCCCAGAGTCAAAAGATAAGTTGATTGTGGTAATTCAACCGAGCTTTGGTGAGCGCTACCTGAGTACCCCCCTCTTCCAAGACCCAGAACTAATGGTGGCAAATTAAAACTGAGAGTCGTTCTCAGCCCGATACGTGCCTCCCCCCAGTGCTGGAGGAGGCACTCCCCCAGGCAGGACTTGATCTATTTAGAACAAGGCGCAATGCTTTTATTACCAGGAGTTTTCTCAGTTTGAGATGCCTGGTTTTTTACTGCTGACGGCTCAGTCGCCCGACTAGAATGAAATCATGGCTACTCCGAATCACTACCAAACCCTAGAAGTCAGTCCAGCGGCGACTCAGACCGAAATTAAGCACGCTTACCGTCGGTTGGCAAAATTGTTTCACCCCGACAGCAATCAAGCGGCCTCTAACCACGACAAAATCGCTCGCATTAATGCCGCCTATGAAGTGCTGAGGGATCCGGAGCGGCGGCGGAGCTATGACCAAGAACGGGCCTACTACTCTCGCTTAGAATCCGCAGGTTTCAGTGTTGAGCGGAGCAGTCGTCAAGAGCGCACTGCTGCCGCCCAAGCTCGTTATCGCCAAGACCAAAAAACGTCTCAACAAGCAGATAGCGATCTTCAGCTATGGCTAAAGCAGGTTTATACGCCCGTTACCCGCTGGCTCAACCAAATTCTCAAATCCCTCAAAGCTCAGATTGATGAATTGTCGGCAGACCCCTTTGATGATGAGTTGATGGAGGCATTTCAGGCTCATTTAGAAGAGTGCCATGATCTCCTCGGTCGAGCCGAAAAATCCTTTGAGTCGCGCCCCAATCCCTCTCGTGCAGCCAAAGCTGCAGCAAACCTTTACTTTTGCATGAACCAAATCGGGGATGGCATTGAGCAACTAGAGCAATTTACGTTGAACTACGACGACCAGTATTTGCATACCGGACAAGAGCTATTTCGGATTGCGGCTGGGCTACGGCGAGAAGCACAAGCAGCCGTGCGAGAAATTCAAGCTTAGAAGTAATTGCTTGGGTAGTAAGGGCGATCGCCCTATGCTTTTCCTAGATCTCTATCTGTTCCGGGTTGGTTTTTACCAATTCTTAAATCTGAGTGGCTAGAGTCGAACCATATGGGTGCTACCTCTGTTTTTTCAAAGGGATTAAGGATCTACCTCAAGGAGTTACACGTCACGTATGGGTCTTAATCGCAGACACTTCCTTTTGTTTTTGAGTGCGGGTCTTGGCACCGCTGCCTGTGGCAAGTTTCCTGTATCGACTCAAGCACCCAGTGGCACAACTAGCATTCAATTGCCATTTCAACCCATTAAGGGGCCAATGCCGTTAGGGGTCACAGTGGCAAACCAAAAGATCAACCAGGCCAGCTTGTATGCCGTTCAGCCGATCGCACCTGAACAGCAAATTAAGGATTACCGTTCCTATGAGGTGCTGGATGATCTGGTGTTGCCAGAAGACTACACCTATGAGGTTTTAGCATCCTGGGGCGATCGCGTGGGTGATTCGCGCTTTGGCTACAACAACGATTACCTCTCGTTTATCCCCACAACCGAAGGTGAAGGCTACTTGGTCAGCAATTTTGAATACATCAGTGCCGTTCCCTGGCAACAAAGCTTTGAACAAGTGGTTGGCAAAAAGCTGCCTTTTAGAGAAGCTGACGCTGCCGTGCGGCAAGCCATTAAAGCCATTCGGGATGACAAAGTGCCGGGGCTCAACGCTTATGCTTTGCCCGATAGCGACCCAACCAAGCAGAAGGTGAAAGAAATCTGCAAAGAAGCCTTGATTGACCAGGGTATCGGTGTGATTTCTTTACGCAAGCTGCCAGATGGTCAGTGGGAGCGCACCAACTCCGATCGAGATCGGCGCATCACTGGCATTTCTGGCTTAGAAGATAGTCGCTATCTGAAAGCGACAGGGCCAGCTACCCTCATCTTCCAAAAAACCAAAGGGCAAGGCTACGTTGACCAGCTCGGCAACAAAATTATTGGCACGTTTCAAAACTGTGCAGGCGGCACAACACCCTGGGGCACTGTCCTGAGTGCCGAAGAAAATATCCAGGTGCAGGTGCCCGAACCCGTTTTTGCCGATGGCACATCCCTCGATCCCGTCAACCGCCCTTTTAACATTACCGATGAAGAATTAACCGGGCTGGGCAATGTTTTTGGCTTAGCGGGCAACAAATACGGCTGGATTGTTGAAGTTGACCCCGCCAATTCCAAAGACTACGGCACCAAACATACCTGGATCGGGCGTTATCGCCACGAAGCCGTTGGAGTGCGGGCGGAGGCTGGCAAAAAACTGGCGTTTTACTCTGGGTGCGATCGCCGGGGTGGTCATATTTACAAGTTTGTCAGCAGCGGGGTGATCAAAGACCCCAAAGACAAAGCCAACTCCAAGCTTCTCGAAGACGGTATGCTCTATGCTGCGCAATTTAACCAAGACGGCACAGGCAGATGGATTCCACTCCGACCCGAAACGCCTGTTGACCCGACACCACCGACCTTTCTAACGGGGGTGATGCTGCCTCTGCCGTTGCGTCCTGCCGGGGGAATTTTTCAAGCCGATGACGATGCCCAAATCGAAGAATTTAAGCAGAAGTTCAAAACACTGGCAGACCTGTATGTTGGTAGCAATGCCGAAAAACAAGGCGCGATTCTGATCGACGCTCACTATGCCGCGAATGCGATCGGCGCAACCTGCACCGCCCGTCCTGAAGATACGGATATTGCACCTGATGGTTCTCTCTTTATCACTTTCACCTCAGGCGCAATCAGCAAAGAGGATGGTAGCCCCGACCTGCGCATCTTTAGGGGGCCACGAGACGAGGCAGGCTATGAATTTGGTTGGATTATGCGGCTAATCGAAACCGACAACCAACCGGATGCGATGACCTTTAAGTGGGAAATGGCCGCCACTGGGGGCGAGGTAGCAGATGGTGGCATGGGGTTTGCGAACCCTGACAATCTGGCGTTTGACCCCAAAGGGAACTTGTGGATGGTCACGGATATGTCAACCGATAAGTTGAACAGCGCCGTTGGGGCCAATCGGCTCGAAAAATCAGGTGCGCCTGTGAAACCCTCTGGCCTGCGCGGCCTTTACGGCAACAACACGATCTGGTACATCCCGATGTCAGGCGAAAACGCAGGTCAACCCTATCTATTTGGCTACGGCCCGATGGAATGCGAAGTGACTGGCCCCTGCTTCACGGCAGATAACTCAACTCTATTTTTAGCGGTGCAACATCCGGGTGAGGTGTACGGCATTCGCAAAGACATGGCCCAAGAAGAACGTCAGTTTGCAATGCGCACCACAACTGGGCAAGAGTTTATGCAGAACCGCAAGGTGCCCCTTGGTTCAAACTGGCCTGGTAAACAGGCTAACGAACCGCCCAAACCTTCTGTCGTTGTTGTTCGTCGCAAAACAGCAGGAGCCGCGATCTCTTAGGATTGCAGCTTCAATCATGCCCACAATTTGACGGGTGGGTTTAGCGGCAAAATTCACACGCGGCCTGACTTGGATGCCTCCTTAACCGATCGGGTTGCAGGCGTTAGGTAAACGTGTCAGGCACCGGAATCGGTAGAATGCAATAGCTACCAAACACTTTGAGGGTTTCGGTGCAGCGGGTTAACTCGGCTAGGGCAGCTTGCACAGACGGCTCCATGCTGTCAGCTTCCAGGTCAATAAAAAAGAGGTAGTCACCCAACGACTTTTTTGTCGGGCGTGACTCAATCCGGCTCAGGTTGATATTGCTTTCAGCTAAGACTTGCAGAGGTTTGACCAGCGCACCAGGAATGTCGTGGACGCTAAACGCCAGCGAGGTGCGATCGCCCCCGCTAGAAGGTTGCAAACTCAACACCCAAAAACAGGTGCAATTGTCGGGATGATCATTAATTGGGCTAGCCAGAATGGGCACTTCATACAGAGAAGCTGCCCGCTGCGACGAAATCGCGCCAATCGTCGGGTCATCATCTAAATGTTGCAGCGCTTCTGTTGTGGAATTGGTGGGGATCAGTTGCGCATTGGGTAAATGAGTTTCGAGCCAGCCCTGACATTGAGCCAAAGCTTGAGGGTGAGAATAGATCGTTTGGATCGGCTCAATTGTTGCAGCCCGCGACAGAAGGGCATGTGAAATCGGCAAAATCAACGCCGACTGAATCCGCAAATTGTCAAACTGCCATAACGCGTCTAGCGTTGTCGTGACACTGCCTTCAACCGAGTTTTCGACAGGCACGACGGCTATATCGACCTGACCCAAAGCCGCCGCCTTAAGGCTTTGCATAATGCTGGGGTAAGGGCAAAGAATCGCCTGCTCATTTTGTTTTTCGAGCCAGTTCGCATAGAGCAGCGCAGCAGCTTCCGCATTGGTGCCAGCGGGGCCTAGATGAGCGATCGATACAGCCATATTTTCTTAAGCTAGAACCCCTCCAAACAGTTGGCTTGTTTAGATAACAGCCTTCAAGACACTTATCATACCCCTCTGATTGCTGGTTAATCAGCCAGATCAGGCGACATTTATATTTAATTTGCCATCAAAGTTCACAGAATGAACATTTTGTCAATTGCGTGGATGGTTTAATCGTGTCTAAGTGTTGGAAATTTATGGATTCTGAAATTGCATCACTCTAATGCAATAAATTCATAATTTGAAATATTTTGTGACGTTTGATACGAATTCCGACTGGTATCGCCACTAATCTACATTCATCCTCAAAACCGACCACAAGAAGAGCCAGGTTGCTTTCCTGGTCAGCTTTTTAACATCTGTTTCCGCTGGATAATCCGTTCAAGAGGGAATCACTATGACAGGGACGCTTCCATCAGCAGCTACCCTTAATAAGTTTGAAAAAATCAAGTCTGAAAAAGATGGATTGGCCGTTAAAGCGGAGATTGATCACTTCGCCCAGATTGGCTGGGAAGCAATGGATGAAGGCGATCGCGATTACCGTCTAAAGTGGCTGGGGGTATTCTTTCGCCCAGTCACACCGGGTAAGTTCATGATGCGGTTGCGGATTCCAAATGGGGTACTGTCAAGTGAACAGATGCGCACATTAGCAGAAATCGTGCAGCGCTATGGTGATGATGGCAATGCTGACATCACGACGCGACAGAACCTGCAACTGCGCGGCATTCGTCTTGAAGATTTGCCAGACATTTTAGAGCGTATTCGCCAAGCTGGATTAACCAGTGTGCAGTCAGGCATGGATAATGTGCGCAACATTACTGGCTCCCCTGTGGCTGGCATTGATGCCGATGAGTTATTTGACACGCGCGAGTTGGTGAATCAGGTGCAAGATTTGATCACCAATAAAGGAGAAGGAAACTCCACTTTCACCAATCTGCCCCGTAAGTTCAACATTGCGATCGCAGGTTGCCGCGATAACTCCGTTCACGCTGAGATCAATGACATCGCCTTTATTCCTGCCTATCAGAATGAAGTCTTTGGGTTTAACGTCTTAGTCGGTGGCTTCTTCTCAGCTAAGCGCTGTGCAGCAGCGATTCCGATGGATGTGTGGGTCACACCCGATGAGGTAGTCGCCCTGTGTGAAGCGATTCTGATTGTCTATCGCGATCATGGTCTGCGGGCTAACCGCCAAAAAGCCCGTTTAATGTGGCTGATCGATGAATGGGGCGTTGACAAGTTTCGCGCTGAGGTCGAGCAACAACTGGGGCGATCGCTCACAAAGGCGGCGGCCAAAGACGAAATCGTGTGGGATAAGCGCGACCACATCGGCGTTTATGCTCAAAAGCAAGCTGGGTTGAACTATGTTGGGTTACACGTTCCTGTTGGGCGACTGTATGCCACTGATATGTTTGACCTGGCTCGCCTGGCCGATGTTTACGGAAGTGGCGAACTCCGTTTGACCGTCGAGCAAAATGTCGTTATCCCCCATGTGCCTGACGCACATCTGGAGCCACTTTTACAGGAATCCCTGCTGCAAAAGTTTTCGGTTGCACCGAGTCCTTTATCTCGCTCGCTTGTTTCTTGCACTGGCAGCCAGTTTTGTAACTTTGCCCTGATTGAAACCAAAAATCGTGCGCTGGCTCTGATCACAGAGTTGGAAACTGAACTCGATTGTCCTAAGCCGATTCGGGTTCATTGGACAGGCTGCCCCAACTCCTGTGGGCAACCGCAAGTCGCTGATATTGGCATGATGGGCACCAAAGTTCGCAAAGACGGCAAAACCGTCGAAGGGGTAGACATTTACATGGGCGGCAAAGTCGGCAAAGATGCCGAGCTTGGCTCCTGTGTGATGAAGGGAATTCCCTGTGAGGATCTGAAGCCAATTCTCAAAGACTTGATGATCGAACATTTTGGCGCTAGCCCACGAACTGCCGTAGCCGTTGACTAACGAGGCTTAAAGTGAGTTGACTGACAAGACGCGGTGACACAGGCGATCGCGGTTTAATCCTCACACATTTTTTCTATTCTGATACTTCTAAGGAAATCTATGAGCAACGTATCTCGACGTAAGTTTATTTCGTTGGCTGGAGCCACGGCTGCTGGTACTTTTCTAGTACATGGCTGTAGTTCAGGTAACAAAGCAGGATCAGGTACAAGCCCAAGTGCGGCTCCTGCGGCTAATGTCAATCCTGCAGATGCCCCCGAAGTAACAACTGCCAAGCTTGGCTTTATTGCCCTGACAGATGCGGCACCGTTAATCATTGCTAAAGAGAAAGGCTTCTACGAGAAGTACGGCATGAAAGACGTAGAGGTCATCAAGCAAGCGTCTTGGGGCACAACCCGCGACAACTTAGTGGTTGGTTCGGCTGGTGGCGGCATTGATGGTGCCCATATTCTTACTCCAATGCCCTATCTAATCTCGACGGGTAAGGTCACGGATGGTAAGAAAGTGCCAATGTTTATCCTGGCGCGGTTAAATCTGAATGGTCAAGGGATTCAATTGTCAAATGACTATAAGGATTTGAAGATTGAAACGGATAGCTCGCCCTTAATGGATGCCTTCTCAAAGGCAAAAGCGGCTGGTAAAAACGAAATCAAGTGCGCGATGACGTTTCCGGGTGGAACGCACGATATGTGGATTCGCTACTGGTTAGCAGCTGGTGGCATCAACCCGGATAAGGATGTTTCAACCATTGTTGTGCCACCGCCACAAATGGTTGCCAACTTAAAAACAGGCACGATGGAAGCCTTCTGCGTGGGTGAACCCTGGCCGCTTCAAACTGTGAACCAAAATCTTGGCTATAACGCGCTAACCACGGGTGAACTTTGGAAAGATCATCCTGAGAAAGCTTTCGCTATGCGGGCTGACTGGGTGGAAAAGAACCCGAAGGCAACCAAAGCATTGTTGATGGCGGTGCAAGAGGCGCAGATATGGTGTGACAATGATGAGAATAAGGAGGAAATGTGCAAAATCTTATCAAAGCGAGAATGGTTTAAGGTGCCCTACGACGACATCATTGACCGTTCATTAGGTAAGTTCAACATGGGCAGTCGTCAGTTTGAAAGCAAGGATTTAATGCAGAAATACTGGCGTGATAATGCATCCTATCCCTACCAAAGTCATGATCTTTGGTTTTTAACTGAGAACATTCGTTGGGGCTATTTTGCACCCGACACAGATACGAAGAAGCTAGTTGCCGCTGTAAACCGAGAAGATCTCTGGCGCGAAGCTGCGAAAGCGATTGGTCAAGAGGCTGCGATTCCCAAGAGTCCTTCTCGCGGTGTTGAGACCTTCTTTGATGGAGTCAAGTTTGATCCCGAAAATCCATCTGCCTATCTGAAGTCCCTCAAAATCAAAAAAGTCTAAGTCACCGGGGAACCGGGGCGATCGCGCTGGTTCCCCACCTTAAAGCCCTGGTTTTGCCTGTCCTCATTTAAAAACTGCGAGAGAGTTTATGGCTGTAAGTGCAACCCGTCTTAAGTCTGCCAATCTAGCGAAAGATTTACTGCTCAAGTTTAAGCGCCCCATTCGCCAAACTTTGTTATCTGGTGCTGCCATCCTAGTCTGTTTAGCGATTTGGCAGTTACTCTGTTCAGCGCCCAACTCCCCCTTGCCACCACCCACCAAGGTTGTGAGCGATACATGGGAACTGATTATCGATCCCTTTTTTGATAACGGTGGTGTTGATAAAGGGCTATTCTGGCAGCTTTTAGCAAGCTTGCAACGGGTGGCAATTGGCTTCTCACTGGCCGCCGTTGTTGGGATTGCAGTCGGCATTTTAATTGGAACCAATCGACTGATCTATACCGCGATCGACCCGATTTTCCAGGTATTGCGAACGGTGCCGCCCCTGGCATGGCTACCCATTTCATTAGCGGCAATGAAAGATAACGAACCCGCTGCTATTTTCGTTATTTTCATTACGGCAATTTGGCCCATCTTGATTAACACGGCTGTAGGAGCGCAACAAGTCCCACAGGACTACCGTAACGTTTCTCAAGTTTTACGCCTATCGCAGTTTGAATACTTCACCAATATTCTTTTGCCTGCGACAGTACCTTACGTTTTCACGGGTTTACGGATCGGGGTTGGTTTATCGTGGCTGGCGATCGTGGCGGCTGAGATGTTGATTGGTGGTGTTGGCATTGGCTTCTTTATTTGGGATGCGTGGAATAGTTCACTGATTAGCGAGATTATTCTGGCGTTGATTTATGTCGGTATTGTGGGGCTTTTGCTCGATCGCCTCGTTGCCTTTATCGGTCGTCTGGTTGTGCCACCTGAAACAGATCACTAGCAGCAATTCTCATTTTGAAACATTTGTACTGAAGTCAGAGCCTCTAAAGGCTTGTGCGCTCAATTTTATGAACGGCAGAATGGGTATTCCAGCCATTGATAGCTGTTCAAAATGAATATTTTTGTGAGAATTATTCTC
>DVDV01000009.1 GCA_015296075.1 Leptolyngbyaceae cyanobacterium M33_DOE_097
AAACATTTGTACTGTAGCCAGAGTGTCTAAAGACTTGTGCACTCAATGTTATAAACGGCAGAATGCGGGTTTCAGCCATTCATAAACGTTAAAACCGGACGTTTTTATGAGAATCATTCTCATATCGAGAATTGCTGAGCAAATCCTCAGTCACTTGCCAAAAACTCTAAATAAGCCGCACTCAACTCTTTCGTTGCGCGTTCTAAAAATTGCTGGCCGTGTTCAGGGGTTGCCAACGCCGGATTTGACCCCATTCGTCCGTCAGGGTAGCGGTTGCGGAAATCTTCAGCCCCGTAAATCCGATGGTCTTTAACAACCGGAGCCGTTAACGGAACGTGCTTAATCGCCTCAGGATAGACATACTGCGTTAGCGCCACTTCGCTGGGTGTTGCATGCGAGCCTTCTTCATCACCGTACAACTCCTTCGCAAGCTGATATACCGAGCGCGCCATGTACCAATTGCTCACCTGGCATCGCACCTGACTCGCATGGGGCAGACCGAGGTCATCCAACGTGGCATATAACTCCGAAAATGCTGCCTTTAACGTCGCAACATTGCCGCCATGCCCATTGATAAAGAAGAAACGCGTAAAACCCGATCGCGCTAAACAGGTAAGGTAATCGCGAATTACTAAAATCATCGTGCTGGGACGCAGGCTCATGCTACCGGGAAAAGCTGTGTGATGCAGGGCCATGCCGACATTAATCGTGGGCGCAACTAAGGCATTTGTGGCTTCCCCCACCTTCAGAGCGATCGCCTCCGCACAAATGGCATCCGTTCCAATTAAACCGGTTGGGCCATGTTGCTCGGTTGACCCAATCGGTAGAATGATACCTTGCGATTGTTGAAGATACGTTTCGACTTCTTGCCAGGTAGACAATTGCAATCGCATGAGAAAAATCTCGCCTTATTTCAACAGATAGAACCCTCATCCTATCGTTCTTTGAGCGGCTGCCACCAAATTGTGCGATCGCCTTGTACCACCAAGTGACCTGAAGCCTAGTTAGAATAGTGGTACAATTCCATACTTAAGAAGTCAAATTTTCCAGGCTTCAATGGAAAAAAGATTGTGTACTGCTGCCAGTAGAGAGCCATAGGAATAATGAACCAGCTTATTCAGCTAATTTCGCCTTCTTCTTGCCTGCATGACCAGTTAATCGCCTCGCCCAAACGCCTACCTCACTTCAAAAAATAAAACGCCCCGGTCAAGGCAACTCTCTATTCCATACGAAATGCAATTTAGATTGATGGCACCCGCCAAATACTTTTTTCCCACTCGCATTTTTCTTCAGCTATTTGTACGACGCTTGTCTTTCCCCTGTGCATTTGCTTCCCAGGTTTTTGATGGAGGTCAAAATGCTGCGTCGTTACTCAATCTTTCCCCTAGTTACCCCGCTTCCCAATTGAAGCAGGGCGCTTTCGACTTATAGGGCTTGATTTCACGGTGTTTGTCACCGGCTTTCGCGACAGATTTCTCATAGGAGATAACCCATGCTACACCGCAAGATCTATCAACTCTGCTGCGACGGACGAGAAGTCTGGATCTTTTTACGCGACCAGCAACGCTGGATTGAGCGGGCACGCATCCTCGACATTGAAGGGGATTTAGTGACCTTACGATATGAAACCGAAGAGGATGACGAGACGTGTTCTTGGGAAGAAATGGTGCGGCTAGAAAGCATTGGAGCTGTAACTCAAAAGCTTGCCTCTGTGCCAAAAGGCAATGTCGAGCCAGCCGTCTCAGACGATTGCCCTGAGGCTGAGCAGCTTCCCAATCACCACCCAGAGATCAACCCTGATTAAGGTAACGTCAAGCTGCAACTCTTGAAAGCAGGGATGCCCGTCAGGTGTCTCTGTTTTTTATTGGTCGAAATAAATGATTTCATCTTCGACTCGCCAGGCTGGATCGACGATGCAAATAAACACCAGTGGCTCTGTGCCGCTATTGTGAATGAACTGGCGCGCTTGTGGCGGAATGTAGATCGCATCGCCAGGAGTAACTTTTTGCACCTCGTCGTCGATGTGCATTTCACCTTCACCCGCCAAGATGTAGTACACCTCAGAGGTTTTTAGGGCGTGAGGCAAGCAGGTTTGACCAGGCAGCACGACAGCTTGAGCCAGACTATAACGCAGGGCGATCGCTTGCTTATCAGGATGCAACAGTTCTCGTAGCAGGCTTCCGTCTCCTGCTACAAATTCTTCACAGTCATTCAACCGTCGAATCAGCATTTATTGTCTACCTACGAAGGATTCTGAAGGAGCCTTTAGCGTAGTAGATTTGTAATCGGCACAATCGATCGCGTCTTCGGTTAAAGCGCGGTAAGGATGCAGCGTACACTTCAGTAAATGGCTATCAGTGAAGTACTGACAATCTGAACAGGGTATTTTATGAAGTCGTTGGCTTCCTTTCACTACATCACGGCAGCCAGACCATAGACTCCATACCACGATGCCTACTAAAGCCCACGCAGACACGAAGCAAATTGGCACCAGGAATGGTTGAATCAAATGAACGATAGGTCGAAGTAGGGAAAACACAAGAAGAAAGATGGAAGCTTAAATTAAGATAGGGTCATCTTACTGCGACTCAAGTAATAATCGAGTCTAAGTACAATCACTCAGCAAAGCTCAAAGTCCGACTCTTTCAAGGGTTTTTCTAGTTTGTAAAACTATTAAAATTCATGAATAGAGGTCGATGCTTTATCCGATTTACTGCCAGATTAGGCGTAGTTTGCGGTTAGTTCATCTGCAATGGGTATAGGTTTGCCATGAAAGTTTCTATCTCTTCCAGTCCTGCCCAGTCTCGTCAAGTTCGTCAACGACTGGCAAACCCACAAGAGTCCCTATCGTATGAATTAGGTAAGGCAGTACAAGAACTGCCCCCCCTTTATACACGGCTGCTAGCCGGAGGTATTAGTGTGCTTGTCTTTGGCACCTTGTTGTGGGCGCACTTTAGCAAAATCGATGAAGTTGCAATTACCAACGGTGAAGTCATCCCTTCAACCCAGGTGCGGCCTGTGCGGGCACTCAACCCTGGCTCAATCCAAACGATCAATGTCAAAGATGGCGATGTTGTTAAAAAAGGGCAAGTTCTTGTTCTGCTTGACCCAGCCGAGGCAGAATCTGAGGTAAAACGGCTGCAAGACAATGCTCGGATTATGCAACAAGATATCGCTCGACTTGAGGCAGAAAACCGGGGCGATCGCACGTCAGCAGCACCGTTACAAAATCAACTCTTAGTTGCTCGCCTCAACCAGTATCAAACTGAGCGAGCCGCTGCGATCGCTGAAGCCAATCGCCAGCTTGCAATTGCCAGTGAAGCAAGAGATCGTTTGGCTCGTTTTGAGGGCAACCTGAAGAACGCCCAAATTAGCTTGCAAAAGACACGAGAAATTTTGGTCAAAGCACAAGAACGAGAAGAAAGTTTACGTGGGCTAGTTGAGCAAAGCATCGTCCCCCGGTTGGACTATAACCAGGCCCAACAACAGGTGATTCAAGCGAGCAGTCAGGTGACGCAAGCCGAAGACCAAGTGCTTTCAATTGAAAAGGAAGTCGATGCTCAGCGCTCTCGCATTCGTCAGGCCGAAGATGCTTATCGATCAGCAGCCAGTAAAGCCAATAGCCTCACCGCGCAACGGCAAAGCGAAATTTTAACCAACCTGACCCGCCGCAAAGAAGAATACACGAACCTGAGCGGGCAGCTCAAAACAGCAAAGTTGCAAAACGATCGCAACACCGTTGAAGCCCCCTTCGATGGCACCGTTTACAGCGTCAAGGCGACGAGAGGCCCTGTACAGACGGGCGAAGAGTTACTGTCGATTGTGCCGAAAGACGAGAAGTTAGTGCTTGAAGTCAAGGTACTCAACCGCGATATTGGTTTTATTAGCAAGGGCATGCGAGCCAAAGTTAAGATGGCAAGCTTCCCCTACCAGGAGTTTGGCATCATTGATGGCGAGGTGCTGCAAGTCAGCCCAAACGCGATCGCTGACAAAGATTTGGGGCCTGTCTTTCCGACTCGCATCTTGCTGAAGCAATCAACCATCAATGTCAAAGGTCAGCCCGTTGACATTACCCCGGGGATGGTGGCTTCTGCTGAAATTGTGACTCGCAAAAAATCAGTGCTGAGTTTCATGACTGAGCCGATCACACGTCGCTTTAACGAAGCCTTTTCGGTGCGCTAGTCGCCCCTTTGCCAATCATCTCAGGGGAAGAAGTTATTCACTTCTTCCTCAATTTTCCTTGTCTTTGTCAAGCTTCTATTAACCAATGCCTTGCGACTGAGCAACTTCTGGTGTAACTGGGGCAAGATGAAGTCACAGTTCCTGAAAATTCCCTGTCATGAAACGCGAGTTTAGTCAGCCCTCTTCGCCCTTTACGGAAGAGGAGTTAAATGATTTGTTATCCAACATGGATATTGATCAGTGGCTTGAAACGCTGCGCCACTCCGATCGCTCACTCTATAACTTGATGGCGCTTGAAGTCTGGTCAATCGCCAAGACGATGGATGGCTTATTACCTGGCTTCTGGAATCGATTTATGGCTAATCGTCAAGTTTCCCTAAAGCAATTTATTCAACAGCGCAAACATCAATCTCATCAACCAACCCCAGATTCTGAAGCGCCGTCTTCATCCTCTGAGGCATAAGATGCAGGCCAACTTACTCATCTCTTCATCATTTGGCTAGTTGGCTTTAAGCAATCTTTGGGATGATTCACCTCAATTTTGTCAACTCTAGAGATATAACCTCTCACACACTTCCTGGCGAAATCTATGGAGCATAGCCTTGATTCGGCTGCATGGTATACCCATGGCAATGTTCTTTACGGCCTTGGGCATTATGAGGCTGCGATCGCACGATATGACAAGGTGATTGCTGCCCAACCAGACTTGTTTGAAGTCTGGAGCTACCGAGGCTACGCCCTAGAGCAGTTAAAGCGTTATCGGGAAGCGATCGCGAGTTTTGAGCAAGCGATTAAGGTCAATCCTGAATACAGTTTGGCATGGCATGGCAAGGGGGTTGCGCTGGCCAAACTAGGGCAATATGCCGAAGCCTTACCTTACTTTGAGCGAACGCTGAAGCTCGACTCGTCTGACTATAAAGCCTGGTATAACCGGGGCAGCGCTCTGGCAAATTTACAACGTTATCAAGAAGCATTACCCTGTTTTGAACGGGTGATTCAACTGACGCCAAAAGATTACAAAGCCTGGTATAACTACAGCCGAAGTCTTTTTTATCTGGGTCATTACCCAGAAGCGTTGGCAGCGGTTGAGCAAGCCGTCACCATCAAGCCTACGTGTTATTACGCCTGGAATCATCGGGGTATCATCTTAAGTCGGCTTGAACGATTGCAAGATGCGATCGTCAGTTTCGACCGCTCTTTAGAGTTAAATCCAAACGACTCGGCGGCGCTTTACAGCAAAGCCCGCTGCTATGCTCTCCAAAACAAAACCGACCTGGCTCGTAATTACCTTAACCGAGCGATGGCGCTGAATCCAACATTGCAAAGAGCGTTAGCAAAAGCCGACTTTCGACTCGATCAACTGTTAAATAACCTTCAACAGGCAACTCAAACCGTAGAAACTCGATGTTAGTTACTTAACAGCTCTATTAAATAGGCTCTAGTCGAATTAAATCCGCATTATTTCGGAAATTTAACCAATTTACTTTTTCAATTTCACTGCCAATTCAGCAAAGGCACAACTGTCAAATGGCATATGTTTCGGGGAAACTAATCCTATCTGGAAAAGAAGCCACGATCGCAGTATCAAAGCCTATACAGATCGGAACCAAATTGCCCCGCTTCATTCTTAGGATTCATCTGAACAAAAGAATTGACCTGCGAATGAAGTAACAGTGCTTCTCCTCTGTCTAACCCTCTCATCATCACAGTCATACCCAAGCCCTATGAATTACGCCCAAGACATGGAAGTTGTCTTCTTCTTTCAAAAAGGACTGCTACTCAACAAGCAAAAAGAATATCGTCGTGCAATCGACTGCTACGACTACTTGCTGACGCTTCAGCCCGATTTTGCAGATGCCTGGTATAACCGGGGCAATGCTTTTTACCATCTGGGCGACTATAAAGCCGCGATCGCAAGCTATGACCGCGCCCTTGAGCTTGAGCCTGGGTTTCCAGAAGCATGGAACAATCGCGGCAGTGCGCTGGATGATTTGCATTGTTATGAAGAAGCGATCGCCAGTTACGATCAGGCCATTAAGTATTCGCCTGATTATGCTTGGGCCTGGTACAACCGAGGGATTGCTCAACGCAATCTAGGCAACTACGAAGCGGCAATCAACAGTTATGACCGTGCCCTTGAGTTTAAACCCGATTATCACTGGGCCTGGTACAACCGCGCTTTAGCACTCCGCCAAATCAACCAGCTAGAAAAAGTCATCGCCAGCTACGACAAAGCCCTCGAATATTGTCCCAATTTTGAAGAAGCCTGGGCTAACCGAGGCAATGCGCTTTACCAAATGGGAGAATTTGAGGCCGCGATCACAAGTTACAATCGCGCTCTGGAGCTACGTCCTAACTGCTCCAGCACACTCTACAATCGGGCCTGCTGCTACGCTTTACAAGGCATCGCTGATCTGGCATTAGAAAGTTTGCGTCGCGCCCTTGAGCTAAACCCAGAGCAATATCGCGAAGGTGCTATGGCAAATTCTGACTTTGATTCTTTGCGACACGACATCCGCTTTACAACGCTCCTCAACCTTCACTCTCCTCATTTTTCTACGCCTTCTGCACTCCGGAACAGCAAGACGGGGTTAGACTAGTGGGACAATGAAGTATGGTCGGAGACTCCCCATCGGATAGAGTTGATTCAACCTGAATTAGTTACTTTTCCGTTAGTAGCCTGTCCATGAGCCAATCTGAAGATTCCCGCATTTTATATAGCCAAGGTCACGTCTTGCGTAAGCTTGGGCACTTTGAAGGCGCGATCGAGAAATACGATCGCGTCTTAGAGACACAACCCGACGACCATAAAGCCTGGAGCAGCCGAGGCTATGCCCTTGAAAATGCTGGAAAACACGAAGATGCCGTCAAAAGCTTTGACCGAGCCTTATCGCTCAGTCCTAAATACGCCCCCGCCTGGCAGGGACGTGGTATTGCCTTAGCAAAGCTCTCCAACTACGAAGAGGCGCTGGAGAATTTCAATCGGGCACTGAAACTCCAACCCGACGACTATCGCGGTTGGATGAATCACGGCAAAGCCTTACTCAGTTTGTGCCGCTACAAAGACTCTATCTCTAGCTTTGAGCGAGTTTTGGAGCGCAAATCAGACAGTTACAAAGCCTGGTACAACATTGCTGTGGCGCAGTCTTGCCTCAACAAATACGCAGATGCTCTTGCCAGTCTCGATAATTGCCTCTTGATTAAGCCCTCCTGCCACTACGCCTGGAACTACCGGGGTATGGTGCTTGCCAAGCTTTCCCAATTTGAAGAAGCTCTAACCAGCTTTGACCGCTCGTTACGCCTGAAAAGTAACAATCCCAATGCCTGGTATGGGCGAGCCTGCTGCTTTGCCTTGCAAGACCGCGTCGATCTTGCCGTCGAGAATCTGCAACAGGCGATCGCGTTCAGTCCCTACCTTTGCAAGGTGATGGCTAATAGCGATGCTAACTTTAACCGCATCCGCAGCGATTTTCGCTTCCGTGCCTTGCTCGACAGTCAGGCTGGTTGAAGTTGATACGGTTTACTCAGCCGATGACTTAAACGATTGTTGTGCCGCTTGAGCAATTTGCTTGAGACTATCTAGATCAACCGATTTTAGCGAGGCTATTGGCATAACAGGAGTGATAGACGGCTCATCTTTGAGCCAGAGCAAATACTCAATGTTGCCCGCTGGCCCTTGAATTGGGGACCAGGTAATGCCCCAGACAAACCAGCCCAACTCTGTTGCCGCTCCAATCACCTGATTGATCGCCATTGCTTGATCGGTTGGATTACGCACCACGCCGTTTTTACCTACGCGATCGCGCCCGACCTCAAATTGGGGCTTCACTAACAACACCAGCTCACGGGGCGATCGCAGCAACTCCCGCAAGGCTGGCAAAACTTTGGTCAAGGAGATGAAGGAAACATCCACTACGCCTAAATCAGCCAGGGGAGTCTCACTGGCGTAGAGATCGGGTGCCTTTAAGTGGCGCAGGTTTGTCCGCTCCAGCAGAATAACTCTCGGATCCTGACGTAAGCTCCAGGCCACCTGTCCATAGCCAACATCCACGCCATAAACCTTCTGCGCCCCCGACTGCAATAAACAGTCCGTAAAGCCACCTGTGGAAATTCCCCCATCTAAACAAACGCGATTGTCAGGAGCGATCGCAAATTCTTGCAAAGCTTTGGTGAGTTTTTCACCCCCCCGCGATACATAGGGCGACTTTTGCTTGACTTCGATCGCCGCTGCTACATCGACCTCCGTACCCGGCTTGTCGATTCGCTGTTGGTTAACCCGCACTTCCCCCGCACGAATTAAGCGCTGTGCTTGCTGTCGCGATTCACACAGGTTTCGTTCTACTAAAAGGCTATCGAGGCGTTGCTTTGGCATGGCAAGAAAAAATGTTGAAAGCCCAAAACTGACATCAACCGTCAAAGGCTTAAGCTAGTTCATTTTAAGTCGGCCAGTAGAGGATTACTCCACCCCCGAACGATCCGTGGTGAACTTTACAGGCTTTTTCAAACATCCCCTGCTAAGCTCATCTCATTTCCCGTCTCCCTTTGGAGCAGCATGGCAAAGTCAGCGGCTTTCGCCCGGATCAAAAGTCAAGTCTTAACCCTTACCTACAGCATTCCGGTCGGGCGTGTTTCAACTTACCGATCGCTGGGTGAGCATCTCGATGTGATGCCACGTCACGTTGCCTACATTTTGACCACCCTCAAGGAAGAAGAAAAGGCAGACTTACCCTGGTATCGTGTCGTCTCAGACAATGGGGCCGTTAGCGCACCTAATCCAGTAAAGGCAAAGGCCCAAATGGAGCTTTTAGCTGCCGAGGGGGTTGCAATTGGCCCCCAAAAAACGATTCTCAATTTTGCTGCGATTTTTGTTGCCGCTCCCGATTTAGCCAGTGGCATTCCACCTCAAAAGCGATCGCACCCAGCACCAGAACTCTCAGATTGAGAAACTTAAGGCGATTCAGCTCGGTTGGCTAACTTCGCTTTAGCACGTTGCCAAAGTTCCTCAAACTCCGCCAGAGTGTACTGGGTCAAGGGGCGATCGGCAAAGGTTTCGACTAGCTCTAAGCGTTGAATGAAGCGGGCATTTGTCCCCTGAATGGCGTTACTGGGGTCAAGGTCATACCACCGCGCAATATTGATTAACGTAACCAGCAAATCACCCAATTCTGACTCTTGGTGGGCTTTATCCTCTGTGTTCAGTGCTTCTTTGAGTTCGGCTAACTCCTCCTCAAACTTCTCCCAAACCCCCTCAATGCTATCCCACTCAAAGCCCACTGCTGCAGCTTTTTGAGAGATTTTCATCGCGGCTGCTAAAGGAGGGAGCGATCGCCCATATCGCTTCAGGTTTTGCGTCAGAGGTGGCTCGGCATTGGGGTCTTCTCCCTTCTCTTGGGCCTTAATTTGCTCCCAGTTCTGACGAATCTGCTCGACATCATCTACTTGTAACTCCCCGAATACATGGGGATGGCGACGAATTAACTTGCTGCTAATGCCCTCGGCCACATCCTTTAAGGTAAAGTGTCCGGCATCGCTCGCAACCTGCGATTGCAGCACCACTTGCAACAACAGATCCCCTAGTTCTTCACAAATCGCTGTCTGCTGCCCACTCCGAATTGCGTCAACAGTTTCGTAAGCCTCTTCAATTACATAGGGAATCAAGCTCTCCTGGGTTTGCTCAAGATCCCAGGGACAACCACCATCGGGCGATCGCAAGCGGGCAACCACCTGCACCAAATGCTCTACCGCAGCAACCAGTTCGGCATGTTGGGCTGAATTGACGTGATCCATAGCGGCTTTAGGATGGGTAGCAACAACTCCCCTTACTTTACCCGTTTACTCCGCTGCCTGCGCTTCACAGCCGACACCAACCAATCACTTATAGAATGGCTCAACGAACCTAACTCTAGCCCGACGAGCGCACCCATCCACTCTAGCGGATACGTTTGCAGCGATCGCCCCAGTTCCACCAAACCAAAGTTGATGCCTTGCTGAGCGGTTTGCCAAACTATGTTGGGAGCATCGGATAACCAGAGGCTAATCTCCCAAACAAGCAGACCCAGCAACACCAACAGACCAACCAACCCCACCAGATACAGAATGCGCCCAATTGTGCCAATCACAACCCCATGCGACCACAGCGATCTGTGCCGCATCGCTCGACGGTAGGGCAACCAGATCCAGCGCAACCACCCCCAACGGCGATACTGCGAAGAATGGGTATCGAGGTCGGGGCCAAACATCAACCCGCTAAACAGATAGCCACCTGCTAAGAATAGGGTGACACTGGCACGTTGACTGAGCAGATACGTCGTGCTGGCAATGGGCAGCAAACTCCATAAAGTGATGCGATCGTGGGTGCGTCCAGAGGGCATAGCAAACAGCAGCGTTCTCAATCGGGCGCTGGCTAATACAATCTTACTGGTAGACGGCACGGCTGGCGATCTCAGACCAACATCATGCAGTCAAACAGATAAAAAAATCGGGCGATCGCAATTTTCTTAGCAGCAATTCTCATTTTGAAACATTTGTACTGAAGTCAGAGCCTCTAAAGGCTTGTGCGCTCAATTTTATGAACGGCAGAATGGGTATTCCAGCCATTGATAGCTGTTCAAAATGAATATTTTTGTGAGAATTATTCTC
>DVDV01000372.1 GCA_015296075.1 Leptolyngbyaceae cyanobacterium M33_DOE_097
CGCTGGCGAAAAGAACCGACGATAGTGTCAAATAACCCCCGTTCGCTCAACCGTTCTGGCTCTCTTGGCTCTCTCAGATGTCCTTACAATACAGGCATTTTCAGGACTTGAACAGCCTTTTGCCATACTGAGAATTGCTGAAGTGTTGGAACTCGATAAGATTTCCTACGACTTAGTTGATGTTTGATCAGATGTTTTACGGCGTGACTTGTTGGGGTCTGGGAACTCGATAGCACCTCCCCTAATCCCGTGTTCCCTCAAGGTCAGGATTACATTTTTTACTGACTTGGGCTTCACGTAGTAAATCGTATGCTCCCGCCCTTCTTTAATGTCTGGTATGCTTGGTTTTGGTGGGGCAGGAAAGTTTTCGGTTGGTTGAATCAACTCACTTTCATGCGGTGAGTTAAACCTTGGTTCTGGCTGGGCTGACACAGGAGTTGCCACAGTAGCAAAGCTCGTCAGCAAAGCAGCAAGTAAAGCTATGATCTTGCGTACCATAGTTGCCACCTCCTTAGATTGTGTTGAAAACACGAAACCATAAGATGGTGCAGTTTATAACCTTTACTCCTCATCCAACTTTATTTTACTTCTGAAGATCACCGTTTGCTATAAGGTCTCCCTAAGCCTCCAGATCTTAATATCCCAACAATCAGCCAAAGTCCTAAAAAGCTAGCTGATACAAATAATACGAGGCTTATCCAAAATAAACGACCCGTTGAGTCATTCGCTAACACCATTGCAGCTCCAATAATCAGCGCACCTACAACAATGCTAAAAGACAAGCGATTGGCGGAGTCATCGACACTTCTACGCAGCGAGTCAATTTCGCGCAGGCTTAAATTCCATTGCAGGCTTTCAGTGGTGACACGCTCTAGCAACAGTTCAATATGACGCGGTGATTGCAACGAGAGCGTTTTTAGGTCGAGAGCAGTGCGTAGCAAGGCTTGCACGGGGGCTTCACCGACCAACTGTCGCTGGAATAGATCGGTCATCAGTGGCTTAATCTGGTCTGCAAGCTGAAACTCAGGATCGAGTTGACGGGCAATGCCTTCGAGGTTCGCTAGGGTCTTTGCATATAGCCCCATATTGCCAGGAATTCGCAGCTTGTTAGCGCGAGCGGCTTGCAACACCTCGTAAAACAACTGGCTGAAATTGATGGATTCGAGGTTGAGGTTGTAGTAACGGCGCAATAGGCGATCGTAGTCAGCTTCTAGACGAGGTAAATTGACTGGCTCGATTGGCTCTGCCAATTGTAAAGTGAGCTGAGTACATCGCTGCGAATCGAGATTCACGATCGCCAACAGCATCTCAGTCAGCACTTGCTGAGTGCGGGGGTCAAGCCGACCGACCATGCCACAATCGAGCAGGGCAACGCGAGCATCGTTGAGGTAAAAAACATTGCCGGGGTGAGGGTCAGCATGAAAGAAGCCATCAATGTAGATCTGCTGGAAAAAGGCTCGAATTAGCAGATTGACGACATCTTTCTTTTCCGCCGCCAAATCGCCATCTTTACCTTGAAACTCAGCCGTGAGAATAGGTGCCCCATCCAACCACTGCATCGTCATGGTTTTGGTGGTGGTGGCTTCCCAAACAATTTCGGGGATGACAAGCTTGGCGGGGTCAAACCAGCGACTTTCTGCCAGGTTGCGCCGGAGTTGGTCGGTGTGAGATGCTTCGCGTGAAAAATCCAGTTCAGCGATCAAGGCAGCGGCAAACTCTTCAGTGAGGGCTTTCAGGTCGTAGTAGCGACCAAAGTTGGTGCGAGAGGCGATATCAGCGATGGTTCGGAGTAAGGCGATATCCTGATCGACGACCAGATCAATGCCGGGACGCTGAATTTTAACGGCAACGGCGCGTCCATCGTGAAGGGTTGCCTTGTGGGTTTGGGCGATCGACCCGGCAGCAACGGGGATTGGGTCAATCTCACGGAAAGTGGCAGCCACCGATCGCGGCAACTGCTCGGTCAATAGCTGCTCGATCTCGACCCAATCGACCGGGGGCACTTCGGCCTGCAACGTGCTTAGCTCATCAATATAGGCAGCGGGCAACAGGTCGGGGCGGGTGCTGAGAACTTGCCCTAACTTGACATAGACTGGGCCTAACTCGACTAAGATGTTGCGTAGCACTGTCGGAGGGGGAAGCTGCGGTTCTTCTGAGCGGGTGCCTGTCAACAGCCGCCGCATATATCCCCAACCGTTACGTAGCACCACCTCAGCAATTTCGCGTTGGCGGGCACTAGTCTGAACGAGACGATAAACCATGAGAAACTCAAGAGCCAGCTAATTGAAGCCACCTCAAAACTAGCAGTAAATTGCTTGCTTGCGTGGCAAATCTCAAAACAGACCATTGCAAACTGCTTTCAGCAAAGAGATATAGATTTTCCCTTTTGACAAACTTATTGATTGCTTGTGATTGCTTGTATGTCCTTACGCAAACCTGATATTGGCTTTATTCCGACTCCGCCTGCGATGGTGAAAGCCATGCTAGATCTGGCTGAGGTGCAAGCAAGTGATGTCGTGTATGACCTTGGGTGTGGCGATGGGCGAATTGTGATTGCGGCTGCTACTCAGTTTGGTTGCCGAGGTGTTGGCATTGATATTGATCCAGTGCGAATTGAGACAGCCCGGACGACTGCTGCCACAAAGCATGTGGCTGACCAGCTCCAATTTTATGTTGCTGATTTGTACGAAACTGATTTTCGGGCGGCAACGGTTGTGATCCTTTACTTACTGCCCCATCTGAACTTGCGGCTTCTACCCCAACTGCGGCAACAGTTGCAGCCAGGGGCACGCATCATTTCGCGTGATTTTGATATGGGAGATTGGCAACCGGAGCGATCGCTCATTTGCACAGCTGACGACGAAGAAGCAACCCTCTATCGTTGGACGATCGCATAAGTTGAGCTTGTCCTGGTAGATATGGGTGCAATTATCGCACTACAGCAAATCTTTCAGCTGCGGATCGGCCTGCAAATCTTTCAGCACTTTTTTGATGTCTTGCGTGCGGTCTTTTTTGACAATCAACGTGGCTTTGCCATCCCGCACGATGACAACGTCGTCTAACCCAATCGTGACAATCACTTCGTCGTCGTTGCTGTTGTAAAGCAGTGCCCCTTCGGTATCAAGCCCGATGTGGCGACCCAACTCAACGTTAGGTTTGTCTTGCTTAAGGAGACGGTCGATCGCGTTCCAGTCGCCCAGGTCATCCCAACCAAATTGCGCCGGAATTACGTAGGCTTGCTGGGTTTTCTCCATCAGGGCATAGTCGATGCTGATTTTGGGTAACTCTGAGTAAGCCGCCACTCCCTTTGCCTGGAGGGGGGTAATCACATCCGGTGTGTGGTTTTGCAGTTCGGCCAAGGCGACACCCGCCCGAAAGATGAACATGCCACTGTTCCAGCTAAATTCACCGATTGCCAAAAATTCTTCAGCTTTTGCTAGGTCAGGTTTCTCAGTAAAGCGCTTGACGCGAAAGGCGGGTAAATCACCATAAATTCCGACCTTGTCGCCTTGTTGAATGTAGCCATAACCCGTTGAGGGGTAAGTGGGGTTGATTCCTAAGGTGACGATCGCAGATTCTGTTGCGGCTAACTGGGCAGCGGCCAGCAGCGTTTCTTGAAACTGAACCTGGTCGTCAATCCAGGGGTCAGCCGGAAAGAACCCAACCACAGCCTCTTCGCCATAGCGATTGGCAACCTCTAACGTGCCCCATGCCACAGCCGGAGCGGTATCGCGTCCCTCTGGCTCAACCAACAAATTAGCTGCGGGTAGGTCGGGTAATTGCTCACGTACCCCATCTGCCAAGTGTGCGGCTGTAATCACCCAGAGATCAGCCCAACTGTTGCTAATCGGCAGGAGGCGATCGGCGGTTGCCTGAAGCAAGCTTTTGCCGCTGCCGTCTAAGCTGAGAAATTGTTTGGGACGTTGACGGCGACTCAGAGGCCAAAACCGTTCGCCTTTACCACCCGCCAAAATCATTGGTACGAGGGAAGGGGTTGTCATATCGTTGCTCCGTCAGGGGGATACAGAGATTGCCAGACTTACCATAGCCTTCCCAAAAACAGCGATACAAGTAACTTTGTCAAAGGTTCATGGAAAGGGAAGCCACATCAAAATTTCTTGATCCCCAGGAATTTGAGATTCTGGGGATCTGGGGTTAGAAATTACTTAACAGGCTTAACGATGATTTCGATGGTGGTTGGGTTATCGCGGGTAATGACCTGATTTACCGTGTCGCTAATAAATCGGAGTTTGCCATCGACTAGAATTCGCGCATCAACGGTGTAGGTGTGATTTTCCTGAATTTTGTCAGGATTGTAGGTCAACGCGAAAGGAATCGGAACCTGTCGTCCTCCAAAAGAGATAGTTTCAGATGCCAGCACCTCGGCCGGGGCATCTTGACGGCTCACATCAAGTAAGCGGACTTCAAGCGTGGCATCCGGTGGCATGGCAATGCGTTGGAGGTAGGACACGGTTCCAGTGACGGTAGCAGATGCAGAATTCATATCAGTGTTTTGAGGAATACCATTCAATTCCAGTAGTTTAGCCCCGTCTTTGGTTTGGGCGACACTGACCGTCATTTCTCCGGTGTAGGTGTAGCTAGTGCCTGTTCCGGTCACTTTTCGCTGGACGGGGACTGTATCTAACTCTAGTACTTGCGCTTCTTTGTTGTAGAGGTTGAGGACGGGCGTGCCCTGCTTTTGGAAGACGCGAGCGGCATATTTTGAAGTCTCAACAAAAACCAATGTATCTTTGACAACGGGTTTTGTTCGTAACGGCTGGGGCTTGACCATTGGTTTGGGGGCAGTCTGATTGGCCACGATCGCCCCTTCTGCTGCATCTAGCTGATAACTCCACTTAACGGGCAAGGTCGGGCAGCAAAGTGGGTCTTGAGGTCCCTGAGTGACCAGATCAACGCGAATCTGCTGGTTTAGAATATCAACTCGGTTGAGTTTAACGCGATCGCCCAAGAGCACTGAGGACAACACTTTGGGCGTGCCACTGACATCTAAAACGGTGGTCAGATAAACAAATTGTCCAGAGCCGCCAGAATTAACGAACAAAGGAAACACCGCATCCGTTTTATCATCGCCATTGAGATCCCCAAAATGAACCCAACCCTGACGGTTCACGAGTTTGACGAGAAACCGTTTTTCCGTATCTTCAAACGAGCCATTTCTGAGCGTGACAGATCCATAATCGGGGATTTTGTAGGTCTGCTCTTGCAGCGATCGCAATTTGTCGCACCAGGCCTGCTTTTCGGGTGACCAAACTTCACGGGTCAGGCAGTTGTACCACGCAGGCGGTATCGTCGGTCTGATATCGGCTAGCGCAATTGTCAAAGGGTTAACGCTCAGAAGACCAAAAGGAATACCCAGAGCGATCGCAAGGAAATGTCGTTTCATTTTTCTTTTCACACCACGTTCTAAAGAATGGCTTCTAGCTGGTGAATTGGCCTCTTACCCGCAAAACTACCTGGTTTGGGCTAAAGATAGGGTTCTTACAGCGCAAATCATCCCGTTGCGCGAGAATCCTTTTATTTTTCAGCAGAAGCAACTAATAATGTCGCTTCTTTGAGGCTGGATGTTCCAGATATTGCAAAAGTTTTACACAATTCTCTCAGCCTGGGTAAATTGTGAATTCCTCTTTCTTTAGAGGGGTTGCTTTGATCTGCAAGGATTTGAGAATCCTTTAGACTAAGAAGAGAAGGCAACGCTAAAACTCTAAGGATTATGAGCTATTTCGTGGTTTACGACGGCAACTGTAATCTGTGCGTCACGCTAGTGAAATTTTTGGAAACCCTAGATCAAGGGAAACTGTTTTCCTATGTGCCGATGCAAGATGAAACAACGCTCAGCCAGCTCAATATTACGTCGCAAGACTGCGAAAAAGGCATGATTTTAATTGACTCAGCCAATCAGGATCGACGCTGGCAAGGAAGTGATGCGGCGGAAGCGATCGGCAAGTTGCTGCCTTTAGGCAATGGCTTTGTCTCTGTCTATCAAGCGTTGCCGGGGCTAAAGTGGACAGGCGATCGCGTTTACGAGCAAGTGCGCGATAACCGCTACACATTATTTGGTAAGCGGGCTACAACCTATCAACCGCGATACCCTGCTTGCGTATCCGATACGTGCCGCATGTGATAATTACATCTTTCAAATTTTGAGTATTGCTTTTGTGTGGAATATTCAAAATTTCTTTACCCTTAACTGTTTTTTAGCAACTTTATTCAGTCAATGCCGCTAGCGGGTTCGCAGCAATTCTCATTTTGAAACATTTGTACTGAAGTCAGAGCCTCTAAAGGCTTGTGCGCTCAATTTTATGAACGGCAGAATGGGTATTCCAGCCATTGATAGCTGTTCAAAATGAATATTTTTGTGAGAATTATTCTC
>DVDV01000297.1 GCA_015296075.1 Leptolyngbyaceae cyanobacterium M33_DOE_097
TGATCTGATTCGTCGCCCTTCAGGGAATTACCTAATTCCTGACAACGAACATCTGATAGAACGACTACGACAAGCCGTGCAACAAACCCGTTCATCTCCAAAATCTTCTTCCTAGGAGGGCATTCTTATGGTCGAGCTAAGGCTCAGTATCAGGCCGTGAATAGCTGTTTGATTCCATTGGGGGCGATCGCGGGGCGGCAAATTCTCACGGTCGAAGGGGTCGCAAACGGTTCACTGCATCCTGTACAGACGGCAATGGCGAAGTTGGGCGGTTCGCAGTGTGGCTACTGCACACCCGGTTTTATCATGAGCCTGTTTGCGGCCTACTATGACGGCACGATTGAGAGCGATGAGGCGATCGAGGGCAATTTGTGTCGTTGTACGGGATATTTACCAATTCGGCAGGCAGCGAAAGAAGCCGCGCAAACGCCACCAGTCGATCATTTTGCTGAGGCGTTAGGTCACGCTACACCTGAGTTAACGGCGATCGCCTATCAGAGTGAGGCGCAGCAGTTTTATCGCCCGACTTCCCTGAGGGATGTGTTGACCTTGTTGCAGCAATATCCAAACGCAACGTTAGTAGCGGGTGCGACCGATCTAGGCTTAGAGCTTAGCTGGCACCGTCAGGTTTACCCGGTGATGATTTCGCTAGAGGCTGTGCCAGAACTAAAGACGATTGAGCAGACTTCTGATTGGGTTGAGATTGGGGCGGCGGTTCCCCTGAGTCAGATCGAGACGCAACTGCATGGCGTGTTTCCGGCGATGGATGAGATGTTGCACTGGTTTGCCGCGCGTCAGGTACGGAACCGAGCCACGTTAGGTGGCAACATTGGCACCGCGTCCCCAATTGGGGACATGCCCCCCGTCCTGTTGGCTTTAGATGCGCGGGTGCGGTTGGCGAGTGCCGCAGGTGAACGGGTGATTGCCCTGGCCGATTTCTTTAAAGGCTATCGGGTGACCGACTTGCAAGCGGGTGAAGTGATTGCTTCGATTCAAATTCTCAAAGGCATGACACCCGGAGCAACACGGCGGTTGAGTCAGTCTTACAAGATTGGCAAGCGGGGAACCGACGATATCAGCATTGTGGCCGCCGCTTACGTCGTTGACTTGGATCAGCAGAATAGGATTGTGCATGCGCGGTTGGCTTATGGAGGCGTTGCAGCCACACCGATTCGAGCGATCGCGGTTGAGCAAGCGATCGTTGGGCAAACCTGGGATCTACCCACGATTCAGCGCGTGAAACCCATGCTGCACGAGACTTTTACCCCATTGGATGATCTGCGGGGGAGTGCTGACTACCGCAAGCGACTGGTCGCCAACTTATTTGAGAAGTTCTTTGTGGAAACAAGTGCCGCACACGCGGAGGTATCTGCATGAGTAATATTGAACCGCGCAAACAGCATGAAAGTGCGATCGGGCACGTCACCGGCAAAGCCACGTATACGGATGATCAGCGGCAACCAGTGGGGATGCTATCGCTGTATCCGGTCTTGTCACCCCACGCCAAAGCCCGCATTCTCAACCGGGATTTGACGGCCGCGCAGGCGATACCGGGGGTGGTGACAATTCTGCTGCCAGAAGACATTCCCGGTGAGAATGACACTGGCCCGATCGCCCATGATGAGCCACTCCTCCCCACGGATACGGTGAACTACTGGGGACAACCCGTTGCCTGGGTTGTGGGCGAAACCGAAGCAGCGGCGCGTCAAGGAGCTGAACGCGTGTTTGTTGAATATGAACCCCTGGATGCGGTCTTGAGCATTCCACAGGCGATCGCGATGGAAAGCTTCCACAACTCACCACAGGTCTGTCGTCGTAGTGATCCAGACACGGCCTTAAAGACCGCCCCCCATGTGCTAGAAGGCGAAGTTGAGATGAATGGACAAGATCATTTTTATCTCGAAACGCAGACCAGTTGGGTGGTGCCTGATCTCGAAGGCAATTATTTGGTCTACGCTTCCACCCAGCATCCGACCGAGACGCAGCACATTGTGGCGCGAGTTTTGGGGGTGCCCAGCAACCGAGTGGTTGTGACCTGTCTGCGAATGGGCGGCGGTTTTGGGGGCAAAGAGTCCCAAGCGAACCCAATGGCAGCGGCAGCGGCGATCGCGGCGGCAAAAACGGGACGACCGGTGCGCGTGCGTCTGCGTCGGCACCACGACATGATGATTACAGGCAAGCGGCATGGTTATCTGGGGCGTTATCGGGTCGGTTTCGATGCTGAGGGCAAACTGCTGGCGCTCGACTTAGCCCTCTACAGCGATGGTGGTTGGAGCCTCGATTTGTCTCCCCCGGTGTTGCTGCGAGCTATGCTCCACGCCGATAACGCTTACTACATCCCCCATATGGAAGTGCGGGGCCAAATTGCCAAAACCAACCGCGTGTCGAATACGGCCTTCCGTGGGTTTGGTGGGCCGCAGGGCATGATTGTGATTGAGGACATTGTGGATCGGGTCGCCCGCAGCCTGAACCTGCCCCCTGAAGTTGTCCGAGAACGCAATTTTTACCACGGTGAGGGTGAAACCAATACGACTCACTACGGGCAAGAATTAGTAGACAATCGCCTGATGCGCGTGTGGCAAAGCGTGCAAGCACAAGCTCAGTTTGTCGATCGCAAAGCCGCGATCGCCGAGTTCAACCAGGCGAATCCCTACAAAAAACGAGGCATAGCGGTTACCCCCGTTAAATTCGGTATTTCCTTCAACAAGAAGACCTATAACCAGGCAGGTGCACTGATTCTGATCTATACGGATGGCAGTATTCAGCTCAACCACGGTGGAACGGAGATGGGCCAGGGGTTGCACACTAAAATGCTGCAAGTTGCGGCCAAAGCGTTAGGTGTCAGTCTTGAACGCTTTCGCATGATGCCGACCAGCACCGACAAAGTACCCAATTCTTCAGCGACAGCCGCCTCCAGTGGAGCGGATCTCAACGGGCAAGCCGTGAAAGATGCCTGCGAAACCTTGAAACAGCGATTAGCTCCCGTTGCAACAAAATTGCTCGCTCTCGACACCCCTGAAGAAATGGTGTTTGCCGATAACTGGGTTTACTGCCGCACCTATCCCAGTGCGCGTGTTGCGTTTGACGAAGTGGTGCAAGCGGCTTATAACGATCGCGTTTCGTTGTCCGCGACGGGTTTCTACCGCACTCCCAACATTTACTGGGATCCTGAAACGTATAAGGGCAGACCGTTCTACTACTTTGCTTATGGGGCTGCTGTCAGTGAAGTTGAGATTGATGGCTTTACAGGCACCTTTAAGTTGCGCCAGGTGGATATCGTGCATGATGTGGGTGAATCGCTGAATCCCCTGGTGGATAAAGGTCAAATCGAAGGGGGCTTTGTGCAGGGGATGGGTTGGCTGACGATGGAGGAACTCGTCTGGGATGCGCAAGGGCGGCTGCGCACCCATGCCCCCAGTACGTATAAAATTCCGACGGTGAGCGAGATTCCAGACAAGTTTTCGGTGACGCTGCTGGAGCGAGCCGCGCAGGATGGCACGATTTACGGTAGCAAAGCTGTGGGCGAACCGCCATTTATGCTGGCAATGTCGGTGCGAGAGGCAATGCGGGCGGCGATCGCAGCATTTGGTGACAACCCAACCTATGTGCCCCTGGCTCTACCAGCTACTCCAGAAGCAACCCTAAGGGCGATCGATGGCCTCAGCGCAGCGACCTCTTTAGAAGCGGCTCAACCCGCCTCTTCGGGTGTGCTTTGATGGCAAGTGGTTATGAAATCTATCACCAACTGGCGATCGCCCTCGAGCAAGGATCTGTTGTCGTCGCAACGGTGACGGCTGTTCAGGGTTCGGTGCCGCGTGAGGTGGGTGCAAAATTGCTGTTGTGTGCGGATGGGCGGCAGTTTGACACGATTGGTGGGGGCGCAGGCGAAGCAAAAGTGCTGCAGGTTGCCCAAACCGTTTTGCAAACGGGTGAAAAACAGCTTGTCACGATTGATCTGTCGGGTCTGCCTCAACGTGAAACGGAGGGAATTTGTGGTGGGCAGATGCAGGTCTGGGTGGAACGGTGGCAAGGGTCGGCGGCGATCGCGCTGGCACGTGAGATCTGGACCCGCTTGCAGGCAGGACAATCCTTTTTTCTAGTGACACCGCTGCCGGCAACGCGATCGCCCTGGCTTAGCGAAGAGCAGCCAACAAACGATGAACCTCAGTTTTGCGAACGGTTGACACCTCCTCCGACACTGCTGATTGTGGGGGCGGGCCATTGTGCCGTACAACTCGCTAAAGCCGCTGACATGGCTGGGTTTCGCGTGCTTGTGCAGGATGACCGTCCAGAATGGGCGAATCGCGCCTACTATCCCCAAGTGCAGGGTTTGTATCTTCGGGCGCTTGACGATGTGCTGTCGGATGTCGCGAAACTTCAGGAGGTGTATGTGGCGTTGGTGACGCGCAGTTACCAGCATGATCTGGAGGCGTTGCAAGTCTTGTTGAGTCAAGCGATCGCGTATCGTTATATCGGCATGATTGGCAGTAAGAAGCGGGTGCGGCAGGTGCTAGGTGCGATCGCGGCGATGGGTGTTGGGGGCGATCGGCTGAAAGCAATTCATGCGCCGATTGGGTTGGATATTGGCGCTCTGACTCCGGCAGAAATTGCGATCAGTATTACAGCGGAGTTGATTATGGTGCGGCGCAACGGAAGTGGAAAGCCATTGTCATTAACCTTTTGATAAGAATGAACTGCGAAAAGTTGGGAGTTACTCGAAATCAGTCGCATTGAATCAGCCCTAACCTTATAAAAGGGGAAGCCAATGGCAAGAGAAGCGTGATGGGTTGCGATCGCTAGTCAGTGGAAATCAGGAGAGTTGTGTGGGTGTGCAGCCGGGGATGATTGGCAGATATTTGGGTGTGGCGATCGCGCTGGGCTGTTTGGGGCTGAGTCATGCCGGGTTAATGGCAGCAAACTTTAGGGACGATCGCGCGGTTAGCAAAGTCAGTTTGACTCCGGCGAGTCGGTTTCAAGTGGCGTTTGATGCAGCCATCCCGGTTGGGACACAAGCGGGAACCAATGCTCGGCGTTATGAAGCAGGCTATTATCCGCAGCCGGGACAACCATCACAATATGGGGTTCATCGGGAATCCTGGGCGGGTTATCGGGCGGGTTACTACTACGGTTTTCAGGTGGGGTACTATGGCACCAGCCGTGCGGCGATCGCGCAGCAGTTTTATCGGGGGGCATCAGCGGGTTCGCTAGCTGGGCTACAAGATGCAGAAAAAGCACTCAAGACAAAACGTGGCTACAATCCCCAACCATTGGCGATCGCGGGGGCGAGTCGGCAATATCAGGCAGGCTATGATCAGGGCTATTACCAGAGCTACCACACTCGCTACTACAACCTCTCAGCGGCACTGCTAAACCTATGACGTTGACTCACACAATTCCGGTTTTAGACTTAGAGGATTTTCAGACAGGCAGGCGCGATCGCTTTGTTGAGCAAGTCGGCCAGGCGTTGGAGACGATTGGCTTTTTTGCCCTGGTCAATCACGGGGTGGATGCAGGTCTAATTCAGCGGGCTTATCAGGCAGCCGCCGATTTCTTTCAACTGCCAGAGTCGGTGAAGCGACGCTATGAGGATCCGGCACTGAATGGGCAGCGGGGATTCGTTCACTTTGGCAAGGAACACGCAAAAGACAACCCCTACCCGGACTTGAAGGAGTTTTGGCATGTAGGGCGGAGCTTTGGGGAAGCTGAGGTGGCTCTCTATCCCCCCAATCTGGTGCCGCTGGAGGTGCCAGAGTTTCACCCCCTACTGAGTGAGTTATATAACCAGCTTGAAAGCTGTGCATTGTCCCTACTGCAAGCGTGTGCGCTGTACCTGGGAGAGCCATTGAATTTACTGGCAGACCCGGCTCGCAGTGGTGACACGATTTTGCGAGTGATTCACTACCCACCGATTCCACCAGAGGCCCATCCGGCAAGTGTGCGATCGGCTCCCCACGAAGACATCAACCTGATCACGTTGCTATGTGGCGCAACCGATGACGGGCTGGAGTTGTTGCAGCGGGATGGTAGCTGGTTGGCAGTGCCTGCGATCGCTGGACAAATCATTGTCGATAGTGGCGACATGCTGCAGCAGATCACGAATGGCTTGTTCAAAAGTACGACGCATCGGGTAGTGAACCCGACGGATGAGCGATCGCGCCGTTTTTCCATGCCGTTTTTTGTGCATCCCAACCCTGCAACTGATTTGACTCCCTTACCGGGATGTATTGCGAGATCGGAAGGCGTGCAGAAATTTCCAGCCATCACAGCGGGGGAATATCTGTTGCAACGGCTGCGCGAGATTGGCTTGATTGACTAAATCGGGATTGGTTCAACAATGGTGAGATTGAGCGAAGAGGTTGAGCAAAACCTCAAAAGAGCAATGCCACTCATAGTATTTTTTGGGTTACCCCATGAAAGCCAAATGCTGCTTTTACCAACTTTGCAAGTAGAAAGGAAATATGATTTTCCGGATGGAGATTTGATAACCAGCAATGCTTTAGAGGTTTTGACAAACGGCTACAAAGCTTGCCTCAACTCATTGGCTATCCGCCTGATGGTGATGCTTGAGGAGTCAGGTGGCGCAAACCTGGAACCGCTTGCAAACTTGGTTAATCAGCTCTTAGCAACAAATTGCCAAATTTCAGAAGAGCCATTTACTGCTGCAACCTATCAGGAGTTTTCCAATGCGCCAGAATGGGAGAATCTGCGGCAACTTTCTCTATCTCTACAACGGATGCTCAACATCGACTTAGAAGTTGACCAAAGTTCGATGAAACAAGCCATGGACTTTTGGCTTCATGCCTAGCATTGGTGTCTCAAGCTGACCAAGACCGCAGACAACTAACCGCCTGCGGCAAAGGTGCCCATGATCAGGATGGATAGCAATAAACCGGGCATCAGTAGCAGAATCAAAGTAAAGAGGTCGTGAACGGTCATAGTTGAAATTCTGAGAGCGACTGTTTTCATACTAAGAGGGTTGCCGTTAAAACGGTGGTTGGAAAGGTTTGAGAAAAGTTGAAGATTTTTGCGAGGTGCCTATGACAGCTTCTCAAGTCATTACCACAGCCCATGCCTTAAAGGAATGGCAGGTGGCGATCGCAGCGCTAACAGCAGGCGACACCATTCTTTTGTTGCGAAAGGGCGGGATCCGCGAGGAGAAGGGCCGCTTTTTTGTGGAGCATGAGCAAGTCTGGTTGTATCCCACTGTGGAGCACCAAAAGCCTGAATTGCTCAAGCCTGCTTATGCAAGTCAAGTACAGGTGGTGGAGTCGGGTTGGCATCCTGACGCGATCGCAATTCCGGGTTGGGCGACGATTACGCACACGTTTCAGGTCAAGGATGCGGAGCGAGTTGCAGCCCTGGAGCCGTTTCATATTTGGAATGAGCGGTTTGTCACCGAGCGTCTGCACTGGAAGCCAAGCCAGCCGCTTTATGTCTTGTTATTGCGGGTTTATCGGTTAGCGGAGCCGATCGCAATTCCCTATCAAGCAGCTTATGGGGGTTGCCGCTCATGGATTGATTTAGAGCAAGCATTTCCGCTTCAAGGTGAGGCTGTGCTGACAGAGGCAGAGTATGGCGATTGGGTGGCAGCGGTTCAAGCGTTACTACAAGGTTAGAAGTGCGGTGAAGCTCAGTCTTAAGCTTGCTTACCGTGGACTCGCAAAATCGTGAATGGCTTGATCGATGGGCGATCTCAGCTTCCAAATGGGGATAGATAAATTCTCTTGACGGTCAGGCTCCCCTGCATAGTGCAACCCAATCACATCTCCCGTTTCAAAATCAAAGACAGGACTGCCTGAGCTGCCGTTGAGGGAGGTGTAGTTACAGCAGAGACAGATATCGTCATAGGGAGGGTGAGTTTCAGATTGAATCTGCCTTAAAGAACCCGGACAAAATCGCTTTACCCCAAAGATACCTTTGAAAATGCGATTTTCTAATGCTTCGTTTCGGTCAGGATCATAGGGTGAGGACTTGGTTGGATAACCGATGATATAAACCGGAAAGCTGAAAGCATCAATTTCTTGATTTCTACTAATTGAAAGTGGGGTATTTCGTAGCTTTAAAGGAGTCAACGGTTTGCTATTTTCAAGCCTTACTTTGAGAATTGCAAAATCAGGATCTGGGGATAGGGTTACAGCCCGCTCAATTTCATATCTTTCTTCTGGATCACGATTCTTCTCTTCAATAAAATCAATCAATACAGGCTTGGTTAGAATACCGCGAGAACTACAAAATTGACTTGCAACATGATAGTTAGTCAGAACCAGATTAGCGGCAATAGCAAAACAGGTTCCGTACTGAGTTTTATCGTCTAAGGCTTCGATGCGCCCAACAGAAGGGATATTTTTTTGAATTGATGCCGTAGCCTGAAGAATTAAATTTCTCCAATAGTCACTCAGTGGTTCTTGTAGCACTTCATTGTTGTAAATCAATAACACGGGTTCAGGATGCTCAGGTATTAATTCGATTCGTGGTAGGGCGAATTCTCTGACAACAATCTCTTTCAGTGCCAATTCGACTTTTTGAGCATGACCGAGTAAGTCTGGGTCTGCATGTACCGCGAGGTATTGCTGAATTACCTTAAACTCTTGCCTGGCAATTGAATGAGCTTCTTTAAGTGCTTCTAGCTCTAATTCGTTGATAACGTTTAACAGCTTTTCTGGTTCGATGAATATTGCAGTTTTACTCATGCTATTTTTTCAAATCAAGTCGCAACAATCACTTATAAATAGAAGTTTTTAAAACAAATATATTTTAATTTAATGCCTTAGAAAAACGTGCTATTGAAGTAATCAAATGATTACTCTGGTACTTGAATTGACTGACTAGAAGGAACCTTTTGAAATCCGGTGTAGAAATTGGTAGTACCAGAAAGTTCGACCGCGCTCTTTGAGTTAATTAGGTGATAGTAAAAAATAACTCCTCCACTCGTTCTCAATTTCGTGCCAGCAAAAAAGCTTTTTGTGACTCGATTGGTTCCGCCTGTCTTGATTCCTACGTAGAGAATATAGCTGTTGCGAGACTGCAAAATTGCTTTAATTCTCGCCCCTTTGCTGATCTGAACAATTGGCGGAATTGTCTGGGCATTTAGTTGTGTATTGGTTAACTGCGTAAAAAAGCCATCAATCTTATTAGTAATGGTTGTTAGGCCACTACTTCTTGTAGTGATTTCATTTGTTTTTTGTTGACATTCTGCTATTCGATCTAAGTCATTCAGAATGAAGGGTAAACCTGACCTTGGAAAAATTAGATGAGGATAGAAAATTTCTACATTTTTGAACTTGCTATTAATAATTGCTGACAACTCTGCGACCACTGCCTCAGACTCTATTTTGACCTCTTCAGAAGACGCGATCGCGGTGTCAGTTCTAAATAAATCAAATAAATTGATGACTGATTTAGCAATTAATAATGGATATTCAATCGCAGGAAAAATTTCTTTTTTATCTTCACTGGGTTCTGTCAAAGCTCGAACTTCGATCCCCTCTTGCTTGCAAGATTGCAGCAGGATATTAACTTGATAGCGGTAGATATCATAAGCATCCAAAGCATTTTGGATCTCTCTCTGGTTACTACTACCATCTGTGACTTGAATAATGATTTTTGAATTGTCCAAATTCAATTTTCTTTGCTTAGCATCTGCCACAAATGAATAAAGCGCCTCTGTCAGTGCTTGATAGACTAAAATTTGAGCCTCAATGGTGAGCTTTGAAAATTTCTCGTCATAGGAAAACGTCCCTGTTGGGAGAGGAAAATTACCGCTACTCTTTGGCAAATTTGCTTCAAAAGCAGCTCTCTTTGCTTCAGCAGCAGCTTTCTCGGCTTCGTATTGAGCTTTGAGTGACTCGGCGGCGGCTTTTTTTGCGTCGGCTTCGCGTTTAATAGCTTCGGCTTCTTGAATCCGGCGATCGCGTTCTAGATCAGCGTTTGTTGTGCCTGTGGAATCTTGAGCTAGAAGACTAGAGTGATTTAAACTCAGCGTGCTAACGATCACGCTCAGCAGTGAAACGAATCTTAATAAAAGAATTGGGATTCTTATTACTTGATTTTTTTTCACGGTGTTATCTCCTTTATCTCCTTTTTAATTGGTTACGAAATAAAAAGGAAGAGAAGTATTACTGATTTTCAGATTTCACTTCTTCAAAACGAGAGCCAAATTAGATCGCTTCAATTGTTGGCTTTAATGGTTTAAACGTTCACAGGTTTTTAAGTTTTTTTGAAGAGTTTGTTGCACTAAGTTTGCACTGTTTTTCAGGCAGTCAAGGCTTATTTTCTTGGTAAAGCTAAGAGAAAGTGCTTCGTTTTCAGCTTCAGGAAAGTTTCAAGAATGTTACTGTGTGCATACCCTTTTGTTGTTTGTGCCAATAGCTATCCTTAACTACACTACTTTAGACAAATCGTTACAAAATTTTCGTGCGGTTTGAGCGATCGCGCCTATCCTAGAAACAATTTTTGCAGCACTCGGCGCTTAGCTATGAACAGGCACAATCGACAAATCGGGTTATCCACTTGTAGAGCCGCCTCTCAACAGCAGATTTTATGGCGGAGTGTGGTGGGAGTCGTAGGGAGTGGGGCGATCGCGCTCTTGGCTAACTCGGCATGGGCCGATGCTTTGACGCAATGGCGGTATGACCCAAAGACAAACAATTTAGAAGTGACGCTCAAAGAGGGCATCGAGCCACGCTACTTTTTGATGGCCCAACCCGCTCGAATTGTGGTTGATTTGCCTTCTACTTCAGTTGGGCAACTGAAGCAGCAAGAAACCTACAACGGTGCAGTGCGTCAAGTTCGGATTGCTCAGTATGACGCGAACACAACCCGGATTGTGCTAGAGCTGGCCCCCGATGTGGTGCTAGCCCCTGGTCAAGTCAAATTGCAAAGGGTGAAAACGCCCGACACCAAGAGCGATCGCTGGGTCGTCAGTCCGTTGATTGCCCAAAATACTGCACCAGCGGAACCCGGACAGTCAGACACCCCTCCGAGATCAGAGGTCACACCAGCCCCAGAGACGATCGCGCCAGCCCCGGTGCCTTCTGCAGCACCTCAACCCACTGCACCCCAAGCATTACCCTGGTCAGAGCCATTACCTGTTACACCACCTGCGGGTGTAGCCAAACCTGCTTCACCGCCAACAGTGCCCCCGGCTCCAGTCGCACCATTAGCTGAGCCGCCTGCTACACCACCTGCGGCGACTCAACCGACCCCAGCTCCAGCAGTAAATCTGGCTCCAGTGGTGCCCTTGGCGGAACCGTTACCCACTCCTGCAAAACCTGCCGAAGAGAAGCCTCGCTCATCGTTAGTGCTGCCATCGGTGCAGACCAATGACGGAGTGTTAGAGCAAAAGCCAGTCACATCGGAGTCGCCTGCGCCATCGCAACCAATTTCTACGCCATCGCCCGCGCCTATCACACCTGCGCCAACCGTTTCAGAGCCGCAACCAGCTCCGGTGGCCACTCCCCAGCCAACCAGCCCCGCGATCGCGCCTCAGCCTGTGCCCTCCACAGAAAATCAGCCTGAGTTAAAGCTGCCTAACTCGCCAGTTCCGCAGCCTTTGCCGACCGCACCCAACCAACCCAGCGCCCCAGCAGTGGAGCCGCCGCCTTCAACCCAACGAGAAGTACGGTCAACGATTCCTGTGTTACCTGCCGAGGAATCTCTCAGCCCAACACCGGGGGCTTCGTCTACACCAGTGAATGGAACGGTGGCCCCAGCCAACTCAGGGGAGATCGCGCCCCAGCCTGCTCCTACCGCTGAGACATCGACAAATTCTGCAGTACCTCCAGCGCCCCTACCTGCTGCCCCCGCACAGGAACTCAAACTCCCTCTGGCCCCCACCTTAGAAACGACCCCTAATTCTCAGACGGTTGTGCCAGTGTTACCAGTTGACATGAGCAAAGCAGCTGGGTCTGATTTAGAGGCCAATTCTGCTGCGGGTGAGGTGCCAGCGAAGCCTTTGGCTCCTGTATCAGTGTCGGCCAAACCGCTTGAGCAAGCTGTGTCAATTACAGTGCCACCTCCAGAGCAGCGAGCAATCACGAACTCGGTGTCAGCCCCCTCAGTTGAACAGGCGGCGACACCACCCACTGTTACGGCTCCTCCACCCAGCCCGGTGATGACTTCTGGCAGCGCACCAACCGCGATCGCCCCAGTTAAGCCATTTCCGCCAGAGTTGCCAGAAGTGGTGCCTGCGCCAGCCAATACCGTGAGTGCCCCAATCGAAATTCCTGAAGCTTCGTTGCCAGCAGTAGCACAGGGTACTCAGCCAAGCATTTCGGTGCCTCCGCTAGAGCCACTAGCTGAGCCTGCCCCTGGGGAACCGATGAATTTTCCGGCACCCGAAGCAGACAGTGGTAGCCTGCCGCCTGCGGTTTCGGTACCCCCATTGCAACCTGCCCCAACCGAGACAGAATTTCCTGGCATCCCTGAAACCCCGACCATTCCCCAAACAAATTCTCAGCCTGCGGTGCAACCAACGCGGGTAGCCCCTGCAGCTCCTAACTCTGACCTGATCAATTTTGGGCAGCCGCTGCCAGCCAGTCAGGCCGCTCAGAGTTTTGTCTTGCCAAAAGGAACAATATTGAGCTTGCGTTATCCCAATAACCAGTCGGTGCAATTGAAGTCTGGTAAGCCTCAACAAGAAGTGCTGTTGGTCGCAGCCGATGTGCGCGATCGCAGTGGTAATCTGCTAATTCCTGCGGGGGCACCTGTGACGGGGCGGTTTGAAACCTCGATGTCAGGCAGCCGTTTTGTCACACAGGCGATCGCGATTTCAGGGCAAACTATCCCCCTCGTAGCTCGTTCTGATGCCATGGCAGGCAACCGCAAAATGTCAGAAGGAACCCTGGTTCGGAATATTGGGATTGGCTCGATTGGCGGTGCTTTAGTCAGCGACTTTTCAGGCTACGGCATGTTGGGGGGAGCAGCTGTCGGAGCGGCGGCGACTTACTTGACCGCCCCTAAACCAGCGACGTTGCAACCCAATCAGGTGATTCAAGTCGAGTTAGCAGAACCTTTTCAGCGCTAGCACTTGACGCTCTTCCAGCAACCCTGACGGATATGCAGTGAGATTCTTGACTCATCGACTCTTAACTAGATTGGGTTGCCCCAACCCCTGCCAGACCGTCTCTGCAAGCATTTTAATTGAACGTCCACGATGCGCCCCACCGCAGCCGATGAACACGTACAACACATTCTGTATGTTCAACCTATTTCGCACAAAGTTTTACCCAGGCTGCGATTTAAGCCTGGAACCCGATCCTTTGTTTTCAAGGTTCAAAAAAGGGGGTACTACGTCCCTACTTGCCACGTTTCTGCTCTCGGAGTCCGGTCAAGGATATCCTGCAAGGGTCGTCACCAAGTACGAACCAACTGTCTAGATTTGCTCCCTAACGGTCGCGCTCCGCTGCACCCCCAACCAAGCTTTCAGCTATGGTTGGAGTACTGCGAAGAATCTTGATAGGCAGGGGCGATCGATGCACCAGCTCTATCCTCTGGTTAAGGGAGATGACCGATCGCCTGCCGAATTTGTTCAAGAAGGTCAGGCATCGCGGCTGAAAGTGGCAGTGTTTGCAGAGCGAGTTCCTGCAGAATGGATGGTAACTCACTGGCTCCGGTGTCTGCTGCCTCCCCCTCACTCCGGCGGTGATCCAAAATGAGGATGGGTGGGCGTTGGGGAAGCTGATTGAGGCTAGTTAAAAGGTCCAGGCAATCAGGCGTCAGGGGCGCACCCGTCCAGCAGAGCAACAGCAAATCAACCCGGTTCTTTTGCAGTTGTTGCCAAACCTCCTGCCAGGAACAGCCCACGATCGCCTGAAATCCTGCTGTTTGCAAGTATTGAGCCAGGGCATGGAGCCACTCAGTTTCTTGGGGAAACTGCCTCAACGCCTGATTGAGCATACCTGTGATGATCGAGCTTGACTGTGAAGGAGCCACCAAAGAGTGAATATCAATCGCCAGAATCGTCGGTTGCCAGGTGTGCCCTGCCGCAAGTTGAAGCACTTTAATCAGCGTTGCACTGTTATGCGGGAGACGATGCCCCCCGGTCAGGCAGGGAAACACTAACAAGCTAGACAGCTGATTGGCGGCTTGAGTTGTCTCTTGATCGAGGGTTACAAGTGGAAGAGAAGCCAGATAGGGGTATTTGCTCAACTGCTGAAAATAGGTGAGTGGATCCTGGCTCAGGCTTTCAATCAGAACAACGTTTGGCTTCCAGACACGTGCGACCAACTCGGCCTGTTCTAAGTCATCGGCTTCCAGAATGCGGTAATGACACGCCTGAAGAATCGAGGTTAACTCTGCATTGTTGTCTTGATAGGGGTTGACCAAATTGGTATGCCCCAGGCGAAGAATCGTCAGCGATCGCTGGGCCAGGAGGGGTAGCTTGGCCTTTTGCTCAGGTTGCACAAGTTTGTGGAGCAAGCGCCCCAGCGGTTTGGCCTGAATTGGGAGACTCAAAAAGCCGTCTGCGTTGAGTTGATTGGCTTGATCTTCATCGACTTTTGAAGTCGTGATCACAATTGGGATTTGGCGCGTTTCAGAGTCGGCTTTCAATAATTTCAAAACATCCCACCCGGCCAGGGTCGGCAACACTGGATTGAGGAAGACAATGCAAGGATGCAAGCGCCGCGCTTTTTCAAGGGCTTCTGTGCCTGAACGGGCGATCGCAACCTGATAACCCAGGCGACTTAAGAGGTCTGATAAATTTTCAATGTAGGCAGGTACAGCCTCGACAACCAAGACCAGCCGATTTTCGAGGTGGTTGGGTAAACAAACTTGATTGGCCCCTGCGATCGCAGCAGGTGGTGTTACAGCCTGGTGTAATCGCAAATTATCGACTGCATCTTCAACATTGCCTGTCAGGTCAGAGGCATCCCAGCCCCGATTGGCTCCTCCCCGACTGGCTGAAATCATGTGATCAGGGGGAATTGGCGGCAGCAAAATTGTGAACTGGCTCCCTTGCCCCTCTCGCGAAATAAAGGTGACATCACCTCCGTGCAGCCGTGCTAAACGCTGAGTCAAAACTAAGCCCAGCCCTGTGCCCTCAAAGCGGCGAGTCATGGGATTTTCTAACTGCTGAAACTTCTGAAAAATCAGGTGTTGCTTGTCAGCGGGTATGCCAATCCCTGTGTCCCACACGGTAAACGCAATCCAACCGCCCCAGTAGCCAACCTTAAGGCCGATCGCCCGTCCGGTATCGGTGAACTTGAGTGCATTAGATAGTAAATGCACCAACATTTGCTTCAGCCGCAACTCATCAACCACGATCAGATCGAGTCCCGGCTCAATCTCAAGCGCGAAACTGGGGAGGTGACTGGTTGCATCCGCTTCGGCTTCTGGCTCAGAGGCTAGACGTAACTGACAGGCTTGATCGTAAGCGTGCTGACAGACATTAGGAATATTAACGGGTTCTAAAACAAGCTCTAATTGCCCGGTTTCCATGCGAGTCAGGTCGAGAATGTCATTCACGACGGTCATTAAATGTCTGCCACTTTGATAGATCAGTTGGGCATAATGCACCTGGCGTTGGTTGAGTTCGCCTAGGGTTTGATCCTTGAGCAAGCTCGATAAGCCTAAAACAGCTGTCAGCGGGGTGCGTAGCTCATGACTGATGCAGGCAAGAAATTCGTCTTTGAGCCGATTGAGTTGCATCAAATCAGCATTTTTAGCTGTCAGTTCGCGGGCGAGGTGTTGTTGCTCGGTAATGTCTTGCGCCAGGATGAGCCAGAGCTGAGTCGGTGCATGGATTGTGGCAGATTGATCAAGCGAAGCATGGCTTTCCGTCGCGATCGCGGGGGCTGTGCCAACCTCTTTCAATGCAGCCAGACGAAAGAGTTGAGTCGCCGTATTTTCTCCCGCTTTATCGGTTGGGGAGGCAGACGGTGACTGAGCGGCGACATCCCCAAGCGGAATTTTGAGGAGTTGTAACACCTGTTCTTGCCCATTACTTAAGGTGCAGGTGCAAATGCAGGTGTTTGGTTTGGATCCTAAGCGGCAAACACCCCGATATGCAGAAGTCTCTGGTGGTGCGGGGGGCGTGTCTGGTTCCGATTGGGTGGGCCTAGATTCCGTGCCCTCGTCGAGTGAAAAGTCCGTATTTTCTAGAAAGCTAGCGATCTCTTGATGCAAAAATTCGGGAGTTTGGAACGCGTCAATTTGTTGACGCCAAAGCGCGTTACGAGTGATCACCTGACCATCTTCGGTTTGCAACATCAGGGCGATCGGGAGTGATTCGAGCAAGCCTAACAGGGGGTCGAGGGCGGCGAGCGGCGATGCTTGCTGAAGCGCCTTCAGCTTACTGTCAAAGGGATGATTAACGGTTTCTGCCAGCATCGACTCTGATAGCTCAGGCGATGGGGCGATCGCAGTATGGGCAGAACCAGCCGCCGCTGCCATATTCAACTCAGCCGCTAACGCAGCAAACAACCGATCGCGGTCAAGCCAACCCGCGATCGCCCCGTCGGGTTGCACAACCACGCAGCGATCGCCCGATTGCAATATAGGTAAAACATCTTGAACAATCTGCTGGGTTGAGACAACGATGACGGGTTGCAGTGGGGAAGGCTGCAAATTTTGAATGGCAACGTGCAGAGGAGCGTCGGGTGCGATCGTCCCCAAACCGACCCAACCATTGCGCACAAAATCCGCTAAAGCAAGATAACCCAACGGTTTTTGCTCAGTGTTGACAATTAGCAACGTCAGGTCGCTCGATCGCTGAATCAAATCGAACCCTGTTGCGAGGGTGGTTGTATCAGAGCAAACCGGCCCCTGGCAGACAAATTGTTCTAGACGCGTTTGAAGCACTGGCATGGGCGGTTCGCGACTAAGCGATGTGAGTGACTCTTTTAAGCAGGAGCCTGACAGTGGACAAAACCCGATGCACTGAAAGCCATCCTCAGTGCCAAAGACTCCCAGCAAACCGATAGCATCAATCTAACAACGTCTCAGGCAAGATGGGGTCTGGCGAAATGAAACGATATGTCTATCAACATTCCTCATTATCAAGTTGACTGACACAAGAGCATGTGTTTATCGATAAATTTGAGGGAAGACAGCTGAATTTTTAAATAAGTCTTAAGTTTTTGTCCTTAACCCGTTATCGTTTAACTAGTGGCAGAAATGGTACGGTAATTCCGACTTCCCACTTTCGTTAGACTCTAACCCTCTGATAATGCCGTGCGCTCACTCCTCTCAATTTGCATCTTTGTCAAGCAAGACGCGCTTTTGCAACTGGTTGTTGAACAGTTGCATCCAGACTTTTACACCTATTCGGTGACTAAGTCTTTTAAGGAGTTTTGTCACGTCATTGAGCAAGAGAAGCAGCAAATTGATTGTCTAATTTTGCAGGATGACGCTGACCTCACCTCCACGGCAAATTGGTTACACGGTCAAGCCACACTTTTACCAGCTGTTTTACTACAATTGACAGGGGTTGATCGCGCTATCAACATCCCTGAAACAAGTCCGGCATTTACTTACCACACGGCTGAGGTGCTTGTAACCAGTGAACATTTATTGGAGTTACCTGACCAAATTCAGTCGGCGATCGCGCAGTTTCTCAATCTTTCTCCGGCTTGTCGGTTGACGCCATCGGCTGCAAACGATGTCACAACAGACTTGACGACCCAAAATTTCTTAATGCTGCAACAGCGGCGATTGGCCGAAAAGTTGAAAGCGCGACTGGGTTATTTAGGCGTGTATTACAAACGAAACTCCAAAAGCTTCTTCCGTCACCTCTCTGAGGAAGACAAGAAAGACTTCCTAGAGCAGCTTAAAGCGGAGTATCGAGAAATAGTCTTACTCTACTTTGCCGATGACGGCACACTCAATCAACGCATTGATGAATTTGTCAATACGGCCTTTTTCGCTGATATTTCCGTTTCCCAAATTGTGGAAACGCACATGGAACTGATGGATGAGTTTTCGAAACAACTCAAACTTGAAGGGCGCAGTGAAGAGATTTTGCTCGATTATCGCCTCACATTAATCGACACAATCGCTCATCTTTGCGAAATGTATCGGCGATCAATTCCCCGCGAATCTTAAGTTGAAAGTGGAATTACACTGATCATCATGTGCAATAACTGATATTGTGGCGAAACTGAGCATCTGCTGAGTTTGTCGTTCTTTGGGACCCATTACACGTTCTACTATGAGTTTTCCTAAAAAAACCTACGTACTCAAACTTTACGTAGCGGGAAATACACCAAACTCAATCCGCGCATTAAAAACCTTGAACAACATCCTGGAGGAGGAGTTTCGGGGGGTTTATGCTTTAAAAGTGATTGATGTATTAAAAAACCCACAATTAGCCGAAGAAGACAAAATTCTTGCAACTCCAACATTGGCAAAAATCTTGCCCCCTCCTGTCCGTAAAATCATTGGGGATCTCTCTGATCGCGAAAAAGTTTTGATTGGACTCGACCTCCTCTACGAAGAGTTGAAAGATGATGGCCTGAATCTTGACACCTAGCAACGTTAAAACAGCGGGGTTTTGTGATACATCTAGCGAGATAGCCTATCAGCCATCAAAGTTGAGGTCGAAAAAAAAATTTAATTATGAGCCTACCAGAGAACCAAATAACACCCGGTAACGGTGCGACTGCACAGGGGGTAGAAAAAATTCGCACCATGATTGAAGGCTTTGATGATATCAGTCATGGGGGCTTGCCAATAGGGCGCACAACGCTTGTCAGTGGTACGTCTGGCACAGGAAAAACTCTCTTAGCAGTGCAATTTCTCTACAATGGCATCACCTATTTTGATGAGCCGGGCGTCTTTGTCACGTTTGAAGAATCCCCGGCTGACATTATCAAAAACGCCTACAGCTTTGGTTGGGATATTCAGAAGTTTGTCAATGAAGGCAAACTTTTTATCTTAGATGCATCCCCCGACCCAGAAGGGCAAGATGTGGTGGGTAACTTTGACCTGTCTGCCTTGATTGAGCGGATTCAGTATGCCATTCGTAAGTACAAGGCAAGGCGGGTTTCGATTGACTCAGTGACCGCTGTCTTTCAACAGTATGATGCGGCTTCGGTGGTGCGGCGCGAGATTTTTCGCCTGGTGGCTCGCCTCAAGCAGGTAGGGGCAACCACGATCATGACCACCGAGCGGATTGATGAATACGGCCCTGTTGCTCGCTTTGGGGTAGAAGAGTTTGTCTCTGACAACGTTGTGATTGTGCGCAACGTGTTAGAGGGTGAGCGGCGACGGCGAACAATTGAGATCCTCAAACTACGGGGTACCACCCACATGAAGGGGGAGTATCCCTTTACGATGACAGACGGTGGCATCAACATCTTTCCTCTGGGGGCTATGCGCTTGACTCAGCGATCCTCAAATGTGCGAGTGTCTTCCGGTGTGAAAACTCTGGATGAGATGTGCGGCGGCGGCTTCTTTAAAGACTCAATCATTCTCGCAACCGGGGCAACCGGAACCGGAAAAACGTTACTCGTCAGCAAGTTTTTGCAAAACGGGTGTCAGCAGGGTGAACGGGCAATTCTCTTTGCCTATGAAGAGTCTCGCGCTCAGCTTTCACGCAATGCCTATTCTTGGGGCATTGACTTTGAAGACCTGGAGCACCAGGGCTTGCTCAAAATTATCTGTGCCTACCCAGAGTCAGCGGGTTTAGAAGACCACCTGCAAATCATCAAGTCTGAGATTGCCAACTTTAAGCCTTCACGGATTGCGATCGACTCGCTCTCGGCACTGGCACGGGGGGTTAGCAATAACGCATTTCGTCAGTTTGTGATTGGCGTAACTGGTTTCGCAAAACAGGAAGAGATCACTGGCTTCTTTACCAACACAACCGATCAGTTTATGGGGTCACACTCCATTACTGATTCGCATATCTCAACAATTACTGACACGATTATTCTGTTGCAATACGTCGAGATTCGAGGTGAGATGTCGCGGGCAATCAACGTCTTTAAGATGCGGGGTTCTTGGCACGACAAGGGCATTCGTGAGTACATCATCAGCGAGCAAGGGCCGGAGATTAAAGACTCCTTCCGGGATTATGAGCGCATCATCAGCGGTTCACCCAGTCGCATCTCAGTGGATGAGAAATCGAAGTTATCGCGAATTGTGCAAGCGGTTCAACGCGATGAGGGGTGAGCTACGAAAGCGGGCGATCGCTCCCTGCACCAAGACCAAGCAAAGGTAGCATAGGCAGTCATTTCTGAATTGCGGAAACATTATGACTGAAGTAGTTGAGATTTTGTCTGCTGAAGAAATGCGGCGCACAACGACTCGATTGGCCTCCCAAATTGTCGAGCGATCGGGTGATCTGTCAAAGCTGGCTCTCGTCGGTATCTACACGCGTGGGGTCAATCTGGCCGAGTTATTGGCCCGTCAAATTGAGATGCTAGAGGGTGTTTCGGTCTTGGTTGGAGCCCTGGATATTACCTTTTATCGTGATGACCTTGACTCGATTGGCCTCCGCACACCCGCTAAAACCAACATTCCCTTTGATCTGTCGGGTAAAAATCTGGTGCTGGTAGATGATGTCATCTTTAAGGGACGCACAATTCGAGCGGCACTCAATGCGGTGAATGACTACGGCAGACCAGAAGTAATTCGACTGGCGGTGCTGGTCGATCGCGGTCACCGAGAAGTGCCGATCCACCCTGACTACGTGGGTAAACAGTTGCCAACCGCGCGGGATGAGTTAGTCAAAGTCTATTTGCAAGACATTGATAACCGTGACGGGGTGGAGTTAGTCAAACCATAGCCGGAGAGTAGCGCACAATGGGGATGCCCTGCCAGGTCAATAGCATTCTTAAGTTGGGGCGCGACCAGTATCCAGCAATGTTGGAGCAAGGCGCTCAACACCAGGTCACGAAGTCGGGCTACCGCATTTTGCCGATGGATGTGCCTTTGGCGCTGGTCAACGATGACTGGGTAGCCCATGCGGATATTGTGGTGCGGCGCTTGCAGTGGGAAGCTGGGCAGACAACGCTCTGGTTTGAGGTGCAGCGACTCTACCCAACCCCTTTTCCTGTGAAAGAATAGAGACAAGGTGTGTCATCAAAGTCGCGATCGCGGTGGCTCGTGCTGGTTTAAGGAGCGACATCTGACCACTGCAAGGGCTATGAAGCGTGAGGTGATGCGCCCTTCTTTGTTACTCAGAACCCGGAATTTCCTATGACTCTTTCTGAAGAAACGCAAGCACGCAAAAGCGATCACCTGAGAGTTTGCCTTGAAGAAGAGGTGCAGTGTCGTCAGGTCACGACCGGGCTAGAGCAGTATCGGTTTAATCATTGCTGTTTGCCAGAACTCGATTTTGACGCGCTGACAACCCAAACCACATTCCTCGGTAAAGCGTTGAATGCTCCCCTGCTAATTTCTTCTATGACGGGCGGCACCGAGTTAGCCAAGACGATTAATTTTCGGTTAGCCAAGATTGCGCAGCATTATCGGTTGGCGATCGGGGTCGGTTCGCAGCGAGTGGCGATCGAAAATCCAGCTTTGACCGACACATTTGCCATTCGGACAGTTGCCCCTGACGCGTTGATCTTCGCTAATTTGGGTGCGGTGCAGCTGAACTATAAGTATGGTGTGGCCGAATGTTTGCAAGTTGTGGAAGGCTTAAAGGCCGACGCGCTGATTTTGCATATCAATCCGCTGCAAGAAGCTGTGCAAACGCGGGGTGACAAAAACTTTGCGGGGCTGTTTGACAAGATTGCACGGGTCTGTGAAGCACTGCCTGTTCCAGTGATTGCCAAAGAGGTGGGGAATGGGATCTCGGCAGCAATGGCTGAAAAGCTTGTCGCGGCTGGAGTGCAGGCGATCGATGTGGCCGGGGCGGGCGGCACCTCCTGGGCCTTAGTTGAGAGCGAACGGGCTAAAGATAAACTGCAACGGCGATTAGGGCGCACCTTTGCAGATTGGGGTTTGCCTACGGCAGAGTGCCTGGTGCAGATTCGTGCAGCTCAACCTACGGTGCCGTTGATTGCATCGGGCGGGTTACGCACCGGGTTGGACGTGGCAACCGCGATCGCCCTGGGAGCCGATCTGGCGGGGCTGGCTCTCCCGTTTTTGCAAGCAGCCAATGAATCGGAGAAAGCTCTGCACGAACTGGTTGAAATTTTGTTGGCGGAGTTAAAAACAGCCATGTTCTGTTCGGGTTGCGCAGATTTAGCCGCACTGCGATCGCCCGGAGTTTTGCAGAAGCGGGCCTAACGCGGTGGTATGAACCAGACAGACGTGTTAGACAGGCAGACGGCAGTAGACCACAAGCGCCGAACAAGGGGCGATCGCTCGGCTTTGTGGATCGGTTGTCACCTTTCTCATGGATTCATCTGTTAATTTGTATCTAAGCAATTCACTTGAATTGTGTTGATCGTTTTGGTTTATCCTCCGCGCAGCCCGGTCTTATGTTAGATAACCCCCTCAGTTTTTCTCCCCTGGAAGCCATTGATGACACCCTTGAAGAAGAGGAGGAAATGGGTTATCACTACGACAAACCCGGTAGTTTACCCGGAACAATCACCATCGCTGACGATGCTGACCCATCGGTGATTGTCTTGATTGATTACAACGAGTCAACTGCGATTCGAGAGGTGATTGAAACGCCCGAAGAGTTGGCCCCTCACCTCGATAGTACTTCGATTTCTTGGGTCGATCTAAAAGGCCTAGGCAGTGAAGATATTTTGCGTCGGGTCGGGGGCGTTTTTGGTCTGCATCCCCTTGTTTTAGAAGATATTGTCAATGTGCCGCAGCGCCCTAAAGTCGAGGAATACGACAATCAATTGCTGCTGATTGCTCGCATGGTGACACCCAAACGCTCGGGGGTTGGGTTTATTTCAGAGCAGGTCAGTTTTGTATTAGGAAAAAACTATTTGCTGACGGTGCAAGAAGAGGCAGCTTACGATTGTTTTGGGCCAATTCGCGAGCGCATCCGCACCAACAAAGGGGCGATTCGTAAGCAAAGTTCAGACTATTTAGCCTACGCATTGATTGACTCAGTAATTGATGGCTTTTTCCCCGTTTTAGAAGCCTATGGTGAGCAGATTGAAGATTTAGAAGATGAGGTTGTTGTTAACCCAACCCGCCAGACATTAGAGAAAATTCATTCCATTAAACGAGAATTATTGACACTCAGACGGGCAATTTGGCCACAACGGGATGCGATTAATGCCTTGATTCGTGATGGCAGTGAACTAATTAGTCCAGAGGTTCAAATCTACTTGCGAGACTGTTATGACCATGCCATTCAAGTATTAGATATGGTCGAAACTTACCGTGAACTCGCATCGAGCTTAATGGATGTTTATCTCTCTTCGATTAGCAACCGGATGAATGAAGTCATGAAGTTACTCACCGTGATTTCTTCAATCTTTATTCCCCTTACGTTTATTGCTGGGGTCTACGGTATGAACTTCAACCCGGAAGCTTCTCCCTTTAATATGCCAGAGTTAAATTGGTATTGGGGCTACCCGCTCTGTTGGGGGTTAATGATTGCGATCTCCTCTATCTTAGTAGCCTTTTTCTGGAAGAAAGGCTGGTTTGAAGATCATTCCACCGTCGTTGCACAAGTCAAAACTGGGCGTAACAGTAAATCTCGCAAACTCTTCCGGAAATGAACCCGCTTGACCCCATCCTTCTGACAATTTATCTCTTGTCAGTTTTTATTTTTTTAATGCAAATTAAAAGCTCATTTAACGATGAGTTTGTGATTAAACCGGATGACGCGTGGATCACGCATCAGCTAGAAAAATTTGACTTAAAAGACAAAGTAAAAATCAGTTTTGGATTTGACAAACGGTATGAATACAACAAGATCAATCAATTTGGCATTGATGTCAAAAACCTGACCGAGGATTCGTCGGTTTACATTGATTGGGATTGGAGCATTATCACCAACTGGCGCGAAGTGGGGACAGATGGGGGCTTAAGTGCCCGTCGCATGACTCGCTTAAACCCCGGTACCACCATTGACCTATCCCAGGAGCAGGTGTTCAGCACAGTAGCTCCCAAGACAACGTTTAGCACCAAAGTCACGGCTGAAGACTGCCTCCAACGCAAAGACACCCCTGAGCTAGAGTTCAAGATTGTGAAACCGCTGCTGGAATTTAAGAAAGGCAAGCAACTGAGTGAATTTCAAGCCCAGGTGATCGAGTTTGAATTTTTTGCTGAGCTGGCGCTCCGGTTTGCTGGGTTAGAGTCAACTCACAGTGGCACGCGCTTCAATATCTTGTGTCGGTTTGTGATGACCCATTTGCCCTGGACAGCCGGACTGCCCTGGAATCCAAAATAACAGAAAGACCCATGACGTTAATTACTGTGCGCCCAGAAGGGTTGTATTGCGAGCAAGGCGGTTTCTTTATCGATCCCTGGCGACCGGTCGATACAGCGCTGATTACCCATGCCCATTCTGACCACGCGCGATCGGGAGCTAGCCGATACCTCGCCACCCAAGTTTCGAGCGGCATCTTGCAAAAGCGGTTAGGCAGCGAGATTAATCTGGAGGGGGTCGAGTATGGCGAGAAGCGCAAGCTGGGTAACACCTGGGTGTCATTTCACTCGGCGGGACATGTACTCGGTTCAGCCCAAATTCGTGTGGAGCATAAAGATGAAGTATGGGTTGTGTCGGGTGACTACAAGCGGTGTTTTGACCCTTCGTGTGTGCCGTTTGAGTCGGTTCCCTGCGATGCCTACATTTCAGAAGCAACCTTTGGCTTGCCAATTTACACCTGGCAGTCGGGCGCAGCCGTGACGCAGCAGATTTATGACTGGTGGAAAGGTGATGTAGAGCGGCCCTCGCTATTATTCTGCTATGCCTTTGGTAAAGCCCAACGAATTCTAGCCGAGCTGCAAAAAATCACGGATCAACCCGTTTACGTGCATGGCGCGATTCATGTCTTGACGGAGATCTATCGCGAAGTGGGTGTGTCGATGGTGCCGACGATCTCAACTTCTGAGATGCCACGTAATTACAAATTCAAAGGCGATTTAGTGTTGGCACCTCCCTCGGCGCATCGCTCAAGTTGGATGAAGCGTTTTCCGCAACCTCAAACAGCCTTTGCTTCCGGCTGGATGGCGGTGCGCGGGGCACGGCGACGACGCGGCTATGAGCGCGGCTTTGTGCTGTCAGACCATGCAGATTGGCAAGGCTTGATCGACTCGATCTTGCAGACCGGAGCAAAGCAAATCTACGTCACGCACGGCCAGTCTGATGTGTTGTCGCGCTACTTGAGAGAAACGCATCAACTCGACGCGATGCCGCTCAAGACTTTGTTTGAAGGGGAAGGCGACATCTGATGCAACAATTTACCCAACTCTTTCAAGCGGTGGACTCCACAACTTCAACGAATGCCAAAGTTGAGGCGTTGCAAACCTACTTTCAAACCGAGTCACCCGAAAATATTGTCTGGGCGCTCTACCTCTTGCTGGGTAAGACGCGTAAGCGGTTGATTACGTCAAATGTCCTACGCAAGATCTTCTTGCAGATTTCCGACATTCCCGAATGGTTGTTTGAGGATTGCTACGCCCAGGTCGGTGACTCAGCCGAAACGATCGCCCTATTGCTGCACCAGAGTACCCTGAAGGATCGGGCTGCCACACTCAACGCTGCTGAAAAGCCGACTATCACGCTGAAAGAGTGGATGGAAGTGATCATCCCCAAAGTGAAAACGGCAGAGACGGATTTAGAAGTGACAGAGTTGGTGGTGTCGTGGTGGTCAGTGCTGGATGATTTTGAAGTCTTTGTGCTGAACAAGTTGCTGACGGGCGCGTTTCGGGTGGGCGTGTCTGAGAAGTTGGTCATCAAAGGACTGGCTCAGGCGACAGAAATTCCGGAATCGGTGTTGGCGCATCGGCTCATGGGTGATTTTGTGCCGACGATCGCCTTTTACGAGCAACTGATTCAAGCAGAGGAAACGGAGCGATCGCCCAGTCGTCCCTATCCGTTCTTTCTTGCCTCCTCACTAGAGGAAGACCGCTTTCGCACTGAGAACATGAGCCAATGGCAGGCTGAATGGAAATGGGATGGCATTCGCGCCCAACTGATTCATCGGTCAGAGCAGTGTTTTATCTGGTCACGCGGCGAGGACTTAATTACGCATCAGTTTCCTGAGTTTGAGGCGTTTTTGCGGAGTCTGCCCGATGGTGTGGTGCTGGATGGGGAGATCCTGTGCTGGCAGGGAGATCGCCCGTTGAACTTCAACTACTTGCAAAAACGCCTGGGACGCAAGCGCGTCACTCAAAAAGTGATGGATGAAAATCCGGTGCGGTTGATTGCCTATGACCTGCTGGAGTTGAATGGCAAGGATTTGCGGGAAAATCCGTTGAGCGATCGGCGGCGGTGGATGCTCGACCTCTTAGCACAGCATCCTTCACCGTTTGTCAGCTATTCAGAAGCACTCGAATTTGACACGTTTGAAGCTTTGCAAGCGCTACGGGCAAACTCACGCGAATACGGAGCAGAAGGGTTGGTGATTAAAGCGCTGAATAGTCCCTACTTGGTCGGGCGCAAGCGTGGTTATTGGTGGAAGTATAAGCTTGACCCGATGTCGCTTGATGCAGTCCTCATCTACGCGCAAGCAGGCAGCGGCAAGCGGGCCAATTTATTTACTGATTATACGTTTGCGCTGTGGCAAGGCGAAGACCTGGTTCCGTTTGCTAAAGCCTATTCGGGACTAGACAACAGCGAAATTGAAGAACTCGACAAGTGGATTCGGAAGCACACGCTGGAGAAGTTTGGCCCGGTGCGATCGGTGGAGCCAATTCATGTGTTTGAGATTGGTTTTGAAGGAATCTCGGAGTCTAATCGGCATAAGTCAGGAATTTCTGTTAGATTTCCACGTATTTTAAGATGGCGAAAAGATAAACCAGCACAAGAGGCTGACACGATTGAGACAGCAAATCAGCTACTTCAGCAATACGGTGGTATGGCTGATACAGATTGAATGTGCGATCGCGCCGATAGATATTCCCTGCTTTCGGTATCCCCCTTTTGAAAGGGAATTAATACCAATTCTTTAAAACTGGGCTACAGATGATTATCTGTAAGGGCGGTATTTCCTTCGGAAACGCTACACGAACGCAAACCGCCCCTACAAGGATCTGTATAGCGGTAGTCATCTAGATTAGGACGGGGTGCAGAGGTGGAACCCCTGGCTGGGGTGCAGCCCCCACACACCCTTCATTTTCAATGTCCTAAACCAACTGGCGACAGCTGTAAATGGGATTTAGAGAATTGGTATAAGGGGGATCGATTCGGTTTGCTATCAGAAAGCTTTGACAGAATACACTACGCGAACAGCTCCCTCCTTGTGAAGGAGGGCTGGAGAGGATCGCTCAGTCCAAAATTTGACACTCTCTCAGTGGCAATTAATATAACTTCTGTACTTTCAATTCTCTTTTTGTCATGCCCGTCTTATTCCAAGTAATGATCTTCGTAAGATGCTTCTAGATAGTTTTCCCAGTCGATGTCGGGCATGCGATCGAAGGCTTCTTTTAAGGAGATTTCCCACATTTTGCGGATTTTGCCGAGATAAGGTGTACCAATCTGGAGTTTTAATTCATAACGCACTTGAAAGCTGTCGGCTTCGTACATCAACAAGTTGATCGGTGGCCCTACTGAAATATTTGATTTCATAGTGGAATCAATGGACAGTAGCGCACATTTAGCAGCGGCTGATAGCGGTGTATCAAAAGTTAAGATGCGATCCAGAATGGGCTTACCATATTTCGTTTCACCAATTTGCAAGAAGGGTGTTTCTTTCGAGGCTTGAATAAAGTTGCCCTGGCTGTAGATCAGGTAAAGTTCTGGCTCTGCCCCGCGAATTTGACCACCTAACAGCAGGTTGCAAGAATAGTCAATCTTGTCTTTTTCAAGCCAGGGACGATCTTCTTCTTGCAGTTGGCGCAATTTTTTGCCGATATAACGAGCGACTTCGTAGAGGCTCGGTAGTGTGTGTAAGCTGATGTCTTCTTTGGCTTGAATATCGCGTTCCATCAAGGTGATTGCCCCTTGCGTCATCGATAGACTGCCCGACGTACACAGGAAAATGACGCGATCGCCCGGTACGGAAAAATCAAAGAGCTTCTGATAAGTCGAAATATAGTCAACCCCTGCGTTCGTGCGAGAGTCGGCTGCCAAGACTAAACCCGCGTTGGTGATAATTCCGAGGCAATAGGTCATAAGAGAGAATCACCAAAACAAAAATGTTCCTCATGATTGTACGATTATGTGTTGATTCCTGGGATAGGTTGGAAAGAGAGAATTTAAGGAGCCAGAGTGAAATGGCGATCGCCCATTGTATTTTTGAAATCGAGACAGAACCAGGAATCCAGATCTATAACATCACTTCCAGAGTTCAATCTTTATTAGAAACAACCGAGATTCAAAACGGGCAGGTCTTAATTTTTTCACGCCATACGACCACAGCTTTGGCGATTAATGAAAATGAAGCAAGGCTATTAGAAGATATTCGCGTTTTTCTCGAAAAGATAGCCCCACTGGGCGATCGCTATCTCCACAATGACTTACATCTCCGCCCCAATATTCCACCCGACGAGCCGATGAATGCCCACTCGCATCTGATGGCGATGATGCTGCATAACCATGAAGTAGTGCCTGTGATTGACGGCAAATTGGCGCTGGGTACTTACCAGTCGATTCTTTTGTTTGACTTAGACGGCCCTCGAAAACGGACGGTGTTGTGCCAGGTTGTGGGCGATTAGGGAGGGAATGGTGAGGGAATGGTGAGGGAGGGAATGGTGAGGGAGGGAGGGGTGGGTTTAGGTTTTTGTGGCTCTGTTACTGCCGTTAGAGTGACTGTTTGCTAGTAAGGCGTGTTGAGTTTGGCGGAGGGGAATTGTGGGGTATGTCAAATAGATTGTGTCAAAGGTAAAAATTCAAGTTGGAAAGCGATCGCCAAACTCAATGGCGAAACGGTTGAGGGCAGGTTTCCAATTGGAAATCGGCATCGTCCACTTTTGGGCAATATTTTGAATCGCCA
>DVDV01000203.1 GCA_015296075.1 Leptolyngbyaceae cyanobacterium M33_DOE_097
TGAAACATTTGTACTGAAGTCAGAGCCTCTAAAGGCTTGTGCGCTCAATTTTATGAACGGCAGAATGGGTATTCCAGCCATTGATAGCTGTTCAAAATGAATATTTTTGTGAGAATTATTCTCATACTGAGAATTGCTGGCATCATAGGGGATGATAGAACAAAAGTATTGACTTTATGGCATCATTATTAGCTTACTTGGGAGATGGAGTCATTGAGGGATGATAGATACACGCTTATGCCAAACTTTCGTCTAAATCGCCGACTATGACGCTCGAAGAACACCTTGGCTACTTCTTCTTTGACAAGCAATTGCTCAGGCAAGCACTCACAACGCCCGCTTATGCACTAGAGCAACAGCAGCAGGGGCAAACCTGCGCCGATCAGCAGAGCTACGCTCTTTTGGGAGCCGCCTTATTCACAACAGTTTTGTCAGAGTTGCTGATCCGTATGGGCTATGACACGCAAGAATCCATCACTGAGGCCAGAAAACCGTTAGAAACCGAAGCAACGCTTGCAAAAATCGCTGAAGATATTGGGGTCAGCTATGTCATGAAGTTAGATACCACCGCCAAGCAAAATCGGGATCCAAACTCTGCGCTTTTAGCAGCAACCTTAACAGCTTTAGTGGGGGCGATTTACTTTGATGGTGGGTTTCGCGAGACGAGAGAAGTGATCCGGCGCTTGTACCGGGCAGCCTTTCCTGAAGACTTGTAGATTGTGCGATTGGAGATCTGTTATGCGTCTAGGCAAAGTAGTCAAATCAAATTCCCACTGCGATTACGTGGTCGAAGTCGATGACGAAAGAAGTCGCGAAAACTCACCCAAACCTGAAGATTATGGGTTTGGTCGCTTTGTCACCCTTAAAGCAAAAGATTGCCCAACCACCGTTGGTCTTGTCTACAACTCGCAACTGTTTAACCCCATGTTTCTCAATATGGGGCCACGCCTCTCTAGCGAACCCGACCCCCTCTTTACCCCTGACCTGATTGTTGAAACTCGCACCCTACTTGGTATTGCTTTAATCGGCACCTTAGAAACAACCGATGATGTGCAGCACGGCATTCACGGCATTCCTCGAATCGTTATTCCCGTCAACACGCCCGTCTGCCAAATGAGCGACCAGGAGATCTATCGCTTTCACTTAAATCAGTCAGAGCGGCCCCAGTTCTGTTACTACAGCCATCTACTGCGCTCAGGGGGAATGTTTGCTGCTCAATTGATCCATCAGGTTTTAGAAGAGTTAATTGCGATGGAACTCTTTGATGGAGCCGATCAACGGGCACTCGCTATCTTGTGCAAAGAGCTGTCCTGGAAAACAACGATGGGAGCCATGCGCTAAATAAAAAACCGACAGCTTCTAATGAAACAGTCGGCTGGTCGTGTGTTCCCTGTTGATGACTCGGCTAAAGTTGAGTCTTCTTAAGTATGCCGAGATCAGCCAATGTGCTGAGCGATCGCGATCATAGGAGTTTGTGATCTTTGTCACAGGTAATGCAGTGATTACGGATACAAAAAACCGACAGCTTCTAATGAAACGGTCGGCTGGTCGTGTGTTCCCTGTTGATGACTCGGCTAAAGTTGAGTCTTCTTAAGTATCGTAGAGTCGGTAAAAACACTGGGCGATCGCGATCATCTAGTTCCGTGATCCTGATCACAGCAAGAAAACCCTGATTAAGAAAATTTACCTTCCCCGCTGAGTCATTCACCAAGTCAGCTTTGCTGTGGGTTGGCATCACTGTCCTATAGCGCTACGCATAGAAGTTGGTACAAGAGGATGTGGGAGCTGCGCTCCCAGCCAGGGGTTTCACCCCTGCACCCCGTCCTAACATTTTCCAGTATTGCTATATTGGGTCATTTGCTTTGCTTGTCGTCATTTTTGCCACTCTTCGAGAAGCGCATAGCGCTACCCACTCAATCATTCTCCCTTCAGTCTTTCCTAAAAACAAAAGACCGACGGCTTCTAATGAAACTGTCGGCTGGTCGTGTGTTCCCTGTTGATGACTCGGCTAAAGTTGAGTCTCCCTAAGTATGCCGAGTTGCATAGTTACTGGTGGCGATCAAGATCATGAAAGGGTTGTGATCTTTATCACGAGACTTTATAGTGTACCTAGAATAAAAAACCGACGGCTTCTAATGAAACTGTCGGCTGGTCGTGTGTTCCCTGTTGATGACTCGGCTAAAGTTGAGTCTTCTTAAGTATCTCCAGGTAAGCCAATTCGCTGAGCGATCCAGATCAATCACCTTTGTGATTCTCGTCACTTGCAAAATCGCGCTTCTTTGAGTTTGGAGGCGCGATCGCAGGTCTAAAAGCTGTCACGCCAACGCCCAGCAGCAATAGAGCGATGCCTAGCCAGGTCAACGAAGAAGGAATTTCTTTAAACAAAATCACTGCTAAAACGCTGGAGAAAACAGGCTCCAACAAAATTGTGAGTGCAACTTGCGTGGGCGATACCCAACGAATTGCCCAGTTCAGGCTGGTGTGCCCCACAAGCTGAGGAATCAGCGCAATCAGCAGCAGGTAGAGATAGGTCTGCGCCGAATACCCTGTGTAACCAAGCCCCAACCCAAACGGAATCGGAAACAAAAAAATTGCGGCCGTTGTATAGGCGATCGCCGCATAGTGACTCAGGCTCAGCCCCCGCTGTTGCGCCTCCCGCCCCAGCAAAAAGTAAAAGCTAGCGGTCATTGCCCCAAGCAGCGCCAACGCATTTCCCAGCAACGGATTAGTGGCGATCGCGGTTGCCTGACTGCCAAACCCGATGAAACTACTGCCAAGCAGCGCAATACCAATTCCCAACCAGGTCAAGAGCCGGGGCTTATCACCATACCACCACCAACTCAACAGCGTGACCCACAGGGGGTTCGTTGTCACCAACGTGGTTGAAGCCGCGATCGACGTATAACTGAGAGATGTAATCCAACTGGCAAAGTGCAAGGCCAGTACAAATCCAGCTGCGATCGCCCAGCGCCAAGCTGCACCACTGGGGCGATTCTTCAGAATGCTGCGCCAGAGGGGGACCAGTAGGAGCGCCGCAAACCCCATGCGACTCGCAGCAATCACCAGACTAAACCCTGAAAGCGAGGCTGAGACTGAAAGCGAGGCGAAGCGCGTCAGAATGGCAGCGGTTGAAACAGCCGCAATGCCAAGCAGCAAAATCAGGCTAACGTGCCATCTGGAAGGCGAATTTGGTTGCTCAGAGAAGCTCATCCGTTTCGGATTGAGGCAAACTAACCACGTAGCGAACCCCAGTCTCTAGAGTATTTTGAATCGTGAGTTGCCCGCCATGAATTTCTGCCAAAATCCGGCACAATTGAATTCCTAAATCGGTGTACTCATTTGAAGGAGGTTCTGGCTCACGTTTTGTCTGAGCCATATTGACCATCGTTGTGTGGCCGTGGTTTCCATCAAACTCAGAGAAGTAAAAATCATCGTTATAGCTCGCCTCTAGAGCTGTGACCCCAATTGGAACAGGGGCTGACTGATAACTTTCTGCGTAAGAGACACCATCTCCCAGCCAGGGATGAGAAACCCAGACAGCAATATTCAGATTCTTGACTTTGCGCGAAACATGCAAGCGCACAATACTTCCCGCATTAGATGAGAGCAACAAACTGAACAGCAAGTGATAAATCATTTGCCGCATTTTGTCGCGATCGAGCAGCCACACCCGTCGTCCTGGTTCGACCGACAATCGGATCTTTTGTTCGCGCCGTTGAGCTGCCTGCTCTAGCGTGTTAATGGCTTGTTGGCACAACATTTCGATGTCAACTGAACTTAATTTCAGCTCATCTGTTGTGTCCTTTAAGGCCGAAAGTTCTAAAATCTCATTTACCAAAGCCAACAAATACTGTCCACTTTGATGAATGATGTCAAGATACTCTTTTTGCTTATCGGTTAAGGGGCCATAAATCTCACGAATTAGGACGCTCGCCATACCCATCACCGAAGTCAACGGGGTGCGCAGTTCTTGCGTTAACTGAGACAGCAGATCAACCCGTAATTGATTCGCTAGATGGCTGCCAGGATTGAGCGGTAGCGCGGAGGTTGGCTCAGGCTTTTGGGGCGATCGCTGACTGCTGACCTGTCGCTCTAATTCACTAATGATCCAGCGAGCGGTCAATTGCAGGTACTCAATCTCACGTACGCCAAACTCACGTGGCATCAGATCCATCACAGCCAAAGAACCAATACAAACCCCATTCGAGGCAACCAGTGGCACACCTAGATAGGCTCGGATACCGTATTGGTGAGTCAAGTAACTATGGGCAAACGCAGAATGAGCGTGGGTGTCAGGCACAACCAGCACTTGGCGGCTATCAACAACGTGGGTTGAAAACGACTCAAGCCGCGAAAGCTGGCGATGGGCTGCCAGTTCATTCATTAAGCCGAGCCGCGACAAACCGACTGCCGCTTTAAAGTACTCTTGCTCTTGATGCATCACCCCCAAAACGCAGAGGGGAATATCAAGGAAATGGGTGGCCATTTGTGTCGCTTCATCAAAGACTGGGATGCTACCTGTCTCTAGCAAACCCAATTCTCTGAGCTTCTGCGATCGCTGTTCTTCACGCGCTTCCACCGAAAGCCCATCTAAAAGGCAACTTAGCCTGCTGTCAGCGGTAATCATGCTTGACCCAAACTCCTGCGAAATATACAAGAACCCTTTACTAGCCCTTGTTTGACCATCTTGGACTCATGTAGATAGCATTCCCTGCTAATTTACTGAACGAACGATTAATTAGTAGGAAAAACTACTGAATTTGATACTCTTTTGTAGATAGAAAAGGCAAATTCACGGAGATGATATACAGGAGCAGAGTCTGCGTCAGGCGAACTACAAAAAATCTAAATTGTGAAACTGAGAAAACGAGAGAATCCATCAGCCTTTATTTGTTAAAGGAAAGATTAACTTTGAGTTGACTCATCTTTCCAGGCGGGATGCTCAAGTAAAGCTTCAATTACACGCACACCCCGCAACTGATTCGAAAGCGGAAGATGCCCTTGAGGAGCCTCGAGCGTCCAGGTGAAACCATCGGGATAACGCGTCCATAAATTGCCTTCTTTCCACCCGATTTTAGACCACAATTTCTCCCAATTCTTACCAAAACTAAGCCATAACTCTCGTTGCACCGAAAATCCAAACCGTCCGGATGAATGTAAAACCCAAAGGGCATTAATTGTTTGTAAATCAGTCGTTGGGAACGATTTCACTTCGGTGAAGTAAACCCACTTCCGTTGAACAGCGGTACTGCCTGCCAATTCACAAAGTTTTTGTAAAGTTAGCTTATCGGCATTTAAGAAATCTTGTTTTGCTAACAGCTTTTGAAGTGGTAAATAATCAACCCCTACATCTGATTTGAGAGGAATCATTCCTTCTGGAAAGTTTGCCTCTAAAAACGCAGTTTCTTCAGGTTGACTAATTTGGTATAGCAACTGATAGATTTTGCCTACAAGCGTTAGTTTTTGAGCTGCTGCAAACGGGCTTAGCTCTGCTTTTTGAGCCAACAAAAACTCCTTTAACACCCTTAACCCTTCGGGACTGGTGGCTAGCTCATCGACAATTTCGAGTTGCTTTTTACCAGTTAAAGTGATTAATTTTGACCGCAATGCTTCAATGCTATTTGAAGCATTATCGAGTGCAGGGTTAGTAGCTGAATTTCCCATTTTTGAGCGATCGCAAAGTTAAATGAGTATGAACCTAAAGAAGCAAAATCTAAGCAAACTTGCGCTTGATTGGAGGTCTTTGCAATAGACTGACCCCCTTGTAAGACTTCATTGCAGCGATTTTGAAGGTGAATGACCCACCTCTGAGTGGGCAGTGCTTAACCTTCAAGCTTGCCAGCGCCGAGAGCGAATCAAGCGAGTTACCAGAGACAGACATCAGGGAGAAACTAACGATTCAAAATCTGCTTAATTATCTCAGATGTTGAGGTCGGAACTTCGATCGAGATGAGCCGAACCTGCCCCCCATTGGCATAAACAAAAGGAGTTTCGGGTAAAGTCTCTAGCTGATAGTCACCTCCTTTCACATAAATATCGGGCTTTAGCCGCTCAATCAACCTCTGAGCCGTTGGCTCGTCAAACAAAACAACCGCATCGACGGGTTTAAGGGCAGCTAAAACTTCCGCCCGCTGAGCCTCTGGTTGAATCGGTCGAGGCAGTTGATAACGCGATGCAGGCTTAATAGCTCGGACTGAGCGATCGCTATTGAGACCAACCACCAACACTTTGCCCAACTGCTTAGCAGCCGTCAAATACCTCACATGCCCCGCATGTAGTAAGTCAAAGCAGCCATTTGTTAGCACCAGGGGACGCCAACGGTCTGGCTCAGCAACAACACTCTGTACAAGGGCATCTAAGGAATAAATCAGAGAACCCATGGTAACAGGTTGACAGGTCTGCCAACCAGTAACATCAGTCTTCCAGTCTACCTGGATCAGCCGGAGGTTTGTAACCATGCTCGAAGGCAAACCGCACAAGCTGGGAGCGATTTTCGAGTTGGAGCTTGTTGAGAATGCTGCTGAGATGGGTTTGTACCGTTCGCGGGCTGACAAACAGGCGATCGCCAATTTGTTTGTTGGTATAGCCTTGAATCACTTCCCAAAACACCTTTTCTTCAGCAGGGGTGAGTGGGAGGGGTTGCGGTGTTTGCGCGACTTTTTCGGGAACTGAGACGGCCACACTGCGAAGATCGGCTTGCTGGAGCAGTCGCACAATTTCTTGGTGAATTCGGCGCGATCGCTCAAGTTGAGCCTCAATTTTTGCCAACAACTCCTTTGGCTCAAACGGCTTGATCAAATAGTCATCAGCCCCAATCGAGTGCCCCTGTACCCGATCTTCTAAATCTCCTCGGCTTGAGAGAAAAATAAACGGCACCAGCTGACCGATGCGGGTTGCCCTCAACTGGCGGCAAAACTCAAACCCATCCATATCGGGCATCATCACATCAGATACCACCAGGTCGGGCGGCATTTGCTCAAAAGCCGACAACCCCTCAACTCCTGAGCTAACTGCTTGCACCGCATAGCCACGTTTTTCGAGATAGCGAATGAGGGCCATCTGCAAAATTGTGTCATCATCAACAACAAGAATTTTCTTCATTGGCTGCCTTTAAACCAGCAGAGCGAACCTAACTATCAGGCGATACATTAACTTAAGGTACTCTACTGTTAGGATTCCCGAACGCATTACATTTGGTAACAGACTTTTTTGCTTTGCCGTAATTTGCCAAACCCGTGATGAATAAAATTCAGAATGCAGTACGACAATAATAAGTCTTATAATTTGCAAGAAGCGAAAGCAAGTTTTTCCTTCACAAAAGGATAGCACTTGTTTTAACTCAGTGCATGCATAACTTCGTTATGCCTAGCTCCTTAGCCCAGGCAACAAAGGTGTTTCTCAATGTGTGGAATTGTCGGTTACATTGGCACTCAGGCAGCTAGCAATATTCTTTTAGAAGGGCTACGGAAGCTTGAATATCGCGGCTATGACTCAGCGGGGATTGCGACAATCCTTGAAGGGGAAGTTCACTGTGTACGAGCCAAAGGCAAGCTGATCAACCTGCAAGACAAACTGGAAGGGGAAGTGAACCCCGCCCAAGTTGGGATTGGTCATACCCGCTGGGCGACCCACGGCAAACCCGAAGAATACAATGCCCACCCTCACATGGACACGGCGCGACGCATTGCAGTTGTGCAAAACGGCATCATTGAGAATTATCAGAAACTGCGGGAAGAACTGAAAGCCGTCGGCCATGAATTTCGCTCTGACACGGATACAGAGGTGATTCCCCATTTAATTGCAGAAAAAATTAAAGGGCTGGCAACCAACGATGCGCCTTTGCTGGAAGCCGTACGCCAAGCGGTCAATGAGTTAGAAGGAGCCTTTGCGATCGCGGTGATCTCGGCTGACTACCCCGATGAGCTGATTGTCGCACGTCAGCAAGCGCCGCTCGTGCTGGGGTTTGGTCAGGGTGAGTTTTATTGCGCCTCCGACACGCCTGCACTGGTGCCCTACACACGCGCCGTTTTACCACTTGAGAATGGCGAACTGGCTCGTCTCACCCCGCTAGGCGTCGAAGTCTACACCTTTGAGGGGCAGCGACTGAGAAAAGCACCCCGCACGCTCAACTGGAACCCTGTGATGGTGGAGAAGCAGGGCTTTAAGCACTTCATGCTGAAGGAAATTTACGAGCAGCCTGGTGTCGTGCGGGCGTGCCTAGAAGCCTACCTCAACCCTGAGTGGAACGCGACCCAAACAAGCGAAAGTCCAGTGCGTTTAGGTTTGCCTGAAACCCTCTATAGCAACCTGCAACGGATCCAGATCGTCGCGTGTGGCACCAGTTGGCACGCGGGGTTGGTCGGCAAACATCTGATTGAGCAGTTAGCAGGCATTCCGACTCAGGTGCAGTACGCTTCTGAGTTTCGTTATTCCCCAACGCCGCTTACCCCCAACACTCTCACAATTGGCGTCACCCAATCAGGAGAAACCGCCGATACGCTGGCTGCGTTGGAGATGGAGAAGCAACGGCGGATTGAACTTGCTGAGGCGTTTCAACCTCGCTTATTGGGCATTACGAACCGTCCAGAGAGCAGCCTGGGGCATCTTGTGCCGCACATTATCGATACGCACGCTGGAATTGAGATTGGCGTTGCCGCGACCAAAACTTTTGTGGCTCAGCTGATGGCGTTTTATGGGTTGGCGATCGATCTCGCGTTTCGCACCCAAGCGCTGTCTACAACTCAAGTTGCTGAGCTAATCGAAGGTCTACGCCAACTTCCGGCGCAGATCGAGAGCGTTCTCGAAAGTCAGGAGCGCTATATCGAGCAACTGGCTCATGATTTTGCAGAAACCCAAGATTTTATCTTTTTAGGTCGAGGCATCAACTTTCCGATCGCCCTGGAAGGCGCACTCAAACTCAAGGAAATCAGCTACATCCATGCAGAAGGCTATCCCGCTGGGGAAATGAAGCACGGGCCGATCGCGTTGTTGGATGCGAAGGTGCCCGTTGTGGCGATCGCGATGCCGGGTCTGGTGTTTGAGAAGGTGCTGTCAAATGCTCAAGAAGCACGGGCACGAGATGCGCGGCTGATTGGGGTGACGCCAATGGATGAGCAAGAAGCGGCGGATACGTTTGATACGGTGATTCCGGTGCCGCACATTGATGAGATTTTGTCGCCGATTGTGACGGTGATTCCGCTGCAATTGTTGTCATACCACATTGCAGCACGCCGCGGTCTAGACGTTGACCAGCCTCGGAATCTAGCGAAAAGTGTAACTGTGGAATAGTGCAGTGTAGCGAATCTTTGAATTTGTGTAGTAATAAAACGGATCGCCAATTTATAAAACGGATTGCCAATTCACAATCTACAAATTGCTAGTGACGATCGCTTTTGCAAGAATAACGATTGCTTAAGCGAGAGCCGCAACCTCTTCTATGGGAATTCTATCTATAGGCGTGTTGGTACAATTCCCATTGCATGAAATACAACTCGGAAAAACAGCATCGGCGATCGCTTCGGTTGCAGGGGTATGACTACGCTGCCACAGGGCTTTATTTCATCACGCTCTGTACCTACCAGCAACAATGTCTGTTTGGCGAAATTGTAGATGGCGAAGTGCGATTGAGTGACGATGGGCAAGTTGTGTCAGATGAATGGATGCGATCGCGGAACATTCGCCAGGAAATTGATTTCGATGCGTGGATTATTATGCCAAATCATCTGCATGGCATTGTGATCATTCAACCATCCAATCTATCGATCGAGTTGAGCGATCGGACAACCAATAATGTAGGGGCGAACGGCCGTTCGCCCCTACAGGAAACAAATCAAGACCGAATTATTCCACCTATGAAGCCCCGATCTCTTTCATCCTTTGTTGCCGGATTTAAATCGGCGACGACGAAACGGATCAATCTGAGACGCAATGCACCTGGAACTCCAGTATGGCAACGCAATTATTATGAGCATATTATTCGTGATGAAGGGACGTTACAGGCGATTCGGCAGTATATCCTGAACAATCCTTTAGCGTGGTGGCAGGATGAATTGCATCCAGATGGGCGATCGCAGTGGTAGGGCAAGCATCATCTATGCAGGCGATCGCTGCCGCAGTAGTGAAGTGGTTAGCCCTTAAAGCATTGTTAGCAACAATCTCAGTTGAGACACATGCGTCAATTTTCATCTTCACGAAATCTTGTTGAGTTTTTACGGGCATTACGTAAATTTCTGTGTTTCGATTGAGTGTTAGGGGCACTCTACTGAAGGACGCATGTTGTGAAGAAAGCAGGAAGATTGCCATGACCGCAAAAACACAAGATTTACCCAGTAAAAATACTCAACTAGCCGATCGCTCCACTCGGCTGTTGCTTGCATTATGGGGTTCGGAAGAAGCAGAAGTCTTGAAAGGGAAGTTGACTGATCGCCTTAAAAGAAAAGGTGAGAAAAGTAGCGACTACAAAGATATATTTGAGCAGCTTAAAAGTAAAGAAGCAATAAAAATCGTAGATGGCAAGGTTGCTATCTCTAACAAAGGTATTGAACTATTAGGTCAACACTTAAAGACAGCAGATTTAGTAATTGATGGAACAATTGTAGGTGCATGGGTTGCGAAGGCTTTGTGCAAGTGGGTTCAACACTCAGATGTTGCAGCAAGTACACCAACAAAGAATGGAAAAGTTGCTAATGGAGCGATCGCTTCTTATGAGGAGTTTAAGCCCGTTGCACTAGAAACCTTTGATCGCCTGAACCAAGACTACAACATGGGCGATATGGTGCCAATCTATAGAATCCGTAGAGAAATTGGCGATCTCGTTTCTCGCTCTCAATTTAATGAGTGGCTTTTTGAAATGCAGTCTGAGAGCCTCCTTCAATTGTTGGAGGAGAGTGTTGAAGATAGTGCCCCCGACAAAATTGAAGACTCCGTTACGACGAAATTGGGTATGTCAAATAGATTGTGTCAAAGGTAAAAATTCAAGTTGGAAAGCGATCGCCAAACTCAATGGCGAAACGGTTGAGGGCAGGTTTCCAATTGGAAATCGGCATCGTCCACTTTTGGGCAATATTTTGAATCGCCA
>DVDV01000218.1 GCA_015296075.1 Leptolyngbyaceae cyanobacterium M33_DOE_097
AGTGTTCAATGATGGTTGAGGGTGTGAAAGTCGTTGCTCATCGTGGGATAGTCCTTTCCCAATGAAATCCAATTAGACTATCCACGCTTACCCACATCTGTAAAGCTATTCCTTGCTTTTCTTATAATGCGTTTGCCCTAACTTGTTTAGCGTCCAAAGCAAAAAAGCTTGACGAACGCTTTGATTGGGTATAGATTCAACCCATCATGACCATTGATTTGCCGATCGTGTGGGAAGGCGTGTTGCACGACGGATCCAACAAGCCAGGAACTATATGAACAACATAGCCAAAAAGATCGAAATCACAGCAAATATTGCGATCATTATCCTAGTTGTCCTTCTTGGTGCAGTTTTAGTAAAAGGCTTTTTCCTGCCCAAGATCGGCTTATCAAATACCAGCGGAAGCAATACAACATCAGGCGACGGTGGGCTTGTCGGCAAACCGATATCCATCCCTGATATTGATTGGAGCAAAACGGACCGAACTCTAGTTCTTGCACTTCAGAAAGACTGTCCATTCTGCACTATGAGTGCAACGTTTTATCAACGCTTAAGAAAAGAACTGATAGAACTTGGAGGAATTCGTCTCGTGGCAGTCTTACCACATGCGATAAATGAAGCAAATGATTACCTGAGTGAGTTAGGGGTATCTGTAGATGAAGTGGAACAAGTATCTCTTAGCTCAATTGGGGTAAAGGGCACTCCTACGATACTCCTTGTCGATAACAAAGGAATAATTACGAATGTTTGGCGGGGGAAGCTTCAATCAGAACGAGAGAATGATATTCTGACTCGTTTAGGAGTGAACTGCGTTACCCAATAGCTTTGATATAGTGGCCTTTTAATAATGTGCTGAAGGTTAGATCAAACTACCCCAATACCAAAAGGAGAAGGATGATTACGGCAGTAGATTCTAAATTGAAGAGATACTACAGCCACTATTGGGCTGACTACTACAGGCCAGCCAGCAGAGTGGTCCTTGCATTATCGCTTTTGAGCACGTTGCTTTTGCTACAGCCAGATACGCGGCCTCTATCGGCTGGCTTTCTAAGCCCCCTAGCGCCTCCACCACCGGTAAGAGTTTTAGCAACGCCTGTAGGCTTTTTCCAGGGGCAGCCTCCTAACTCGATGAATTGCTCCGGACAGGCGTGTTCAAACGATTTCTTGGTGTGTGAGACAGAGGGTACTTTTGTTAGTGTGGTCAATGACTGCTGCGCCAGGTGTTGTTGGATAGCTTATCCAGGTTCTTGTAGTGATGTAACCTGTTGCTCTTCACTTCCCAATTAATTTCTAGCGGGGCTGTTGCATAATAGCTTTTGCAACAGCACCCTTCATGTCATGAATAGCAACAAGGGGGATACCACAATGCTACACCACAATAGAGCAAATATTCTTTATAAGATTCTCCTGGCGACCGCTTACGTCTTGAGTGTTTTCGCTATAGGATGGGGCGGTGTATCTGCTAGCCACCAGGATGTTCTTACGCAAAACAAGCACTCAAAAGCTGATGAGAAAGCTAAAAACCAGGTAAATGCAGTCGAGTTACATCAAACTAAGAAGCAAAGGTCAACCAATGATCCGAAATCACTGAAAGACCAGAATAAGGAAGCAAACAGCTCGGACCAGAATAATAAAAAACTTGCTGTATCATTGCTTGAAGAAACCCTAGCTGGTGCCAAACTGGTTGAACCCATTGAATGTAGTCTCTTGACCCAAGTTGAGGCAGCTACTTTGCTATGGCAATTTGACCGGCAGCGCGCCTGGGATATATTGAAAGATTCAGTCGAAACGCTATCGAACTTGATCGAGGCAGAAAAAGGGGAAAAAAAGACGCAAAAATCTCTCGACAAGAAACAACAAAGGCTCCGCTTTAAGATCTTTCTCAGGATTGCCAAATTAGACCCCGGGCTCATTAACCAACTTGCTTCAAAGGATCAGAACGATGGAAAGATGCAAAAATCGATCTCTGGAGAGTGGACTGAAGAGGCAAGAGCAGTTATGTTAGTTGCTACAGAGCAAGTCAATAAGGATCCTGAGTTGGCTGTGCGTACGGCAGAACAGAGTCTCTCATTAGGGTTTGTTGCCTGGGAATCCTTTCTCCATCACCTGGTCATTGTTGACAGATCTCGTAGCGTGCAACTAGCCTCTCGTCTCTTGAGGCAATTACGCGATAGCTCGATCCCAGCAGTTCGCCTGCTAAACCTTAATAGCTTTGTCTTTGGCGGAGGGCGGTCGCAAGAATTAACAGATGAATTCTTTCTTTCTCTGGCAACTCGGCTTCAACGAGATTTGCGTCCCGATATTGCTGCCGATGATCTTGTAAAAAGTTTCCAAACTGCTTATAGCGCGCAACGGTTAGCCTCTTACTTCCCGCAATGGCAGACGGAATTTGACAACATTGTATCAGCTTACCAAACCTTGTTTAAGGATCGCTCTATGCCTGCTCCCAATCCTCCCCGTGCAGTAACAATTGACAGTTCAACACTAACCGGTATTGCTACAGGCAATACGGAAGAAGTCCAAGAGAAACTTCAGCAGGTAAAGTTGATTGCGAACTCACCGAAGCGTGATGAGGAATACCGGAAACTTGCCATTAACGCAGCTCTTCGTGAAGACTCAAGTTTGGCTGAGAGCCTTTTGTCAAAGATAGAGAACCAGCGGATCCGTCAAGAGACAAACTTTAAAGTGTACAGTACTCTGGTTAGGAAGGAGTTAAACAGCCAGAACTGGGCACAAGCAAGGACGTATTGCTTCAAAATAACAGACCCACTTGCCAGAACGGTAATAGTCAATCTTATTGGAAAGTCTATGTCTAGATTCCGCGAAAATAAGTCAGGAGTTTCAGATCTCTATAGCGAAGCCCTGGCGCAACTCTATCGAGAGGTGGCCAGCGAGAGTTTGGCCAAAGCATATTTAATACTGGCAAAGTCGCTCTCAAGCGGCGATGTTAAGGCAAGTGTCGAAGCAATCAACTCAGCCATATTTGTGATGAACAAATTATCAGTAGAAAATTTACTTTTGGGCGAGTCAAATTATAGTGATTTTGGACCGTATCTGGAACTACTCCCTACTGTCATGCCTGAGGAAGCACTTGATCTGACCGAAATCATAGGACCGTTGTTCAACGAGATGGCAAGGCGAGACCCAGAGGATGCACAGATTACTGCGTATGGAATAACCCACTCTGGATTACGTTCACTGGCCCTACTCGGAATCGTAAGGGGGTTGCTGGAAGCGCCTGAGAAACCAAAAACTATCCCCAAGGAGAGGCCGAAGGCTAAGAAACTATCTCAAAACTCATAAAATGTGTATAATGCTTGCACCTTACAAAATGGAGGGAGACAAGAAGGGGAAGAAAAAAACGTAAGCCAACTCTCTGGGAGTTGGCTGATGATTTGTGGGAACGCATTGAACCCAT
>DVDV01000375.1 GCA_015296075.1 Leptolyngbyaceae cyanobacterium M33_DOE_097
GAAACATTTGTACTGTAGCCAGAGTGTCTAAAGACTTGTGCACTCAATGTTATAAACGGCAGAATGCGGGTTTCAGCCATTCATAAACGTTAAAACCGGACGTTTTTATGAGAATCATTCTCATATCGAGAATTGCTGATCAGACATGCTTCTATGTACTGCCAGTTTTAAATTATGATCAGGTAGGTAAAGTTACTGTGCTGCGGTTAGTAAAGGCTCATGGACATTTTGACATTAGGCTGGGTTGGCTTACTAGTTGTGTTTACATTCTCAATTTCCCTCGTTGTTTGGGGTCGTAACGGTTTTTAATTAAACCCTTACGGATGTTTTTTGTTTTTTAGAAAAAACATAGGCTGTTGGGGATTGGCTCAGCAGCCATCTGTTTTTCAAAGAATTGATTGAATTAGCCGTGGAAACTTCAGCGTTTAACGTACTTGTTTTAGCCGCCTTTGGACTCCTCATTTTAGTCAGTGGCGGTATCGCTTATTTAACCGTAATCGAGTGGCGCGATCGCCGTCGTCGCGAAAATGATCGCAAGCAACAAAGCACGATTCGAGGGAAAACTCGCCGTTCATAACAAGAGGCCAAGTTCGCTTTCCTCCGTAGAAGAGTAGGTTACGCTATCGGTAGCCATAGCTGAGCATAGGAGGAAATTTGTGAAAACAGCACGGGCAAAACGACAACTGCCCCTGATGTCTCTATTTTTGCTGCTCGTCACTTACATCAGTTTTGGGTGGTATTTGATCGGGCCAGATGCCCCGCGATCGCGCTGGCTAGAGCGGGTTTGTTCGCTACTCAATCCACATATCGCCTTTTACAGCCCTTCGCAAGAAATGCTCTACTGTCAGCATTTCATCCAAAGCAACTGGTTTGCAGTTGTACTCACCGTCATCTGGATTTTTCTTTCGTCGCTTGCTTTTCGCTCTCCCCTCACAAGCATCATACGGATCATTAGCCGCACGTTTCACTCAGATACTGTGGCGTTTTTGGCGATTTTCATGTTTGCAGCGATGGGCGCAATCATCCTGTTTTGGCTGCATGTATTTCTCTTTATCATCACCATTTTGGCCACAGAAGCCTTAGCCCGCATTGATATTCAACTAGCAGGTTATGGCGTCGGTGAAGCGTTTTGGATGTTGTTATGCGTCTGTATGGCGGGTCTTGCTATGGGGGTCAGTGCCCATTACCTTTACGGCTTGTATTACTAAGCGATCAACGTCTCACTGGTTCAATTTAGAGACTACTTGAGAAACTCTGACGCCACGATCATCGAACCAATCCCCGCGTCGGTAAAAATCTCAAGTAGCAACGCATGCGGCACCCGCCCATCAATAATATGTGATGCTTTCACCCCTTGCGCCAGCGATCGCACACAGCAATTGACCTTGGGGATCATGCCACCCGACACAATGCCAGACTCAATTAACTGTCGCGCTTCAGCAATATCGACTTTTGGAATCAGGGTCGAAGGGTCTTTGTAATCACGTAGAATGCCAGCCGTATCGGTCAAGAGAATCATTTTTTCGGCTCCGAGAGCAGCCGCAATTTCGCCTGCGACCGTATCGGCATTAATGTTGTAAGCTTGCCCCTCGTTATCAGCCGCAACACTTGACACAACGGGGATGTAACCATTCTGCACAAGCGACTCCAAGATACTGGTGTCAACGCTCGTCACCTCGCCGACAAACCCAACCCCCTCTGCATCCGTCGGGCGAGCCTTGATTAAGTTGGCATCCTTACCGCACAAACCAACTGCCTTGCCGCCAGCCTGGTTAATCAACGCCACCAGTTCTTTATTGACTTTGCCAACCAAAACCATTTCCACAACTTCCATCGTGGCCGCATCGGTCACCCGCAACCCGTCTTTAAACTGAGGCTCAATGTTGAGTTTGCCTAGCCAGGTATTGATCTCAGGCCCACCCCCATGCACCAAAACCGGACGCAAGCCAACGCAGGCCATAAAGACCACATCCCGAATCACCTTATCTTTGAGGTTGCTGTCTTTCATCGCAGCCCCCCCGTACTTGATCACAATCGTTCTGCCTGCAAACTGCTGGATGTAAGGTAATGCCTCGCTTAAGACACGCACACGAGTTGCTTCAGCTTTTTGGATGTAATCGGCTTCAACGGTCATGGTTAACGTTATTGGCTTGAGTGAATAAAAATGTGATCGGCCATTCTCCAAAGAGTAACCCTGGAGCGTCGTCTTTTGTACAAGACTTTGGAAAATTATCAGCAGTCTAAGGGAGAGCGATCGTTTCAGCAATGGCAAACGCGACAGTTTTACAGCTCCAAGTATGCTTGGGATCGTGTATTAAATAAGATCGGCTGTGTTTCCGTCGAAAGGGGCAAACGGCCCTTTGCCCATCCAAAGAAGTGTCGAAGTTGCTTAATTCACGTTCCCTGGTAGAGTGTGGGCTAAGATAAATAGTACGTTTACACCAGTCATCCATGCGAGCCAGACTAGACAAGGAGATTCTATTCATCCATCACGAAGATGTACCACCTTACAAAAAAGGGGGGTCGATTGTGCGCAACAGCTATTTTTGGGCGCTGAAGTCGATCGCCGCAATGGCCAAGCGCGATCGCGACTGGGAATTTGACGCTGAGGTTTGGGTGGCGTTGCAGCGCATGCTATTGTCGTTTGGCGAGTCTGGCTATTTGGGGTTAAGCGAAACGATTTTAGAATTTCCGGCAGCAGAAACCAGCATTCCACCTGCGTTGAGAGCAGTCTCTACCTGGGAGTGAGGACTCAAGACGATGAAATAGGGTACTTTTCCTAGAAAATAAGAATTGGCGATCGCGCAAGCGCAACGAATGTCGTTCGCTCCTCAATCGACCAATTTTACCCACGGTGATTAATTCCCCTTAGAGTCGGGATCTCGAACCCATGAGTGTTGCTGTCTCGTTGCAAAACGTTTGTAAGACTTACGATAAAACGCCTGTTGTCGATGATTTATCGTTTGATATTCGGTCAGGAGAGATGTTTGGGTTATTAGGCCCCAACGGTGCTGGTAAATCGACTACCATTCGCATGATTACGACGCTGACTAGACCCAGTAGCGGTCGCATTGAGGTTGCAGGTTGTGACACAGTTCGCTATCGGGGGCAAGTCAAACGGCGGATTGGGGTTGTGCTGCAACAAATTAGTGTTGATAGCGACCTCACCGTTTGGGAAAACATGGAGTTTCACGGACGTTTACACCACATCCCCAGTCCCTATCGCCAAAAAGAAATTGATCGCTGGCTCGATTATGTCGAGTTAGGCGATCGCCGCGATAGTCTGGCAAAAACCCTTTCCGGTGGGATGAAGCGCCGCCTTCAAATCGCGCGCGCACTCCTCCACGAACCCGAAATTCTCTTTCTTGATGAGCCAACGGTCGGTCTGGATCCGCAAACGCGCCGCCGACTCTGGGAAATCATTCGCGATCTCAATAAGCAGGGCATGACGATGCTGCTCACCACCCACTACATGGACGAGGTGGAATATCTCTGCGATCGCATTGGCATTATGGACGGTGGCAAGCTGATTGAGTTGGGCACCTTGCAAGACCTGAAACACCGCCACGGCGAAGGGCTAGTGATGAAGCAAACGGGCGATCGCTGGCAATATCAATTCTTCCCGACAGTGGAGGAGGCAAACTCTCACCTGGCAAGTTTGTCGGATCGGACTGGCATGATGGCACGCCCCACTAACCTGGAAGACATCTTCGTTGAGTTGACCGGGCGCGAGCTGAATTAAGCCATAAAAAAGGATGCATGGACTGTATGCATCCTTTTCAAATGAGTAGAGTTTGTTTCTACACAGGCGAAACCGCAGAGGGGCGGCGATCGATCACTTTGTCGATCAAGCCATAGTCTTTTGCATCCTCAGCGGACATGAAGAAATCGCGTTCGGTATCTTCCTGGATCCGCTCTAGTGGTTGACCTGTGTGGTCTGCCAACAACTCATTTAAGCGACGTTTGTGGTGCAAAATTTCGCGCGCCTGGATTTCGATATCCGTTGCTTGCCCCTGAGCGCCCCCTAGAGGTTGGTGAATCATAATGCGAGAGTGGGGTAGGCTCATCCGCTTGCCTTTGGTGCCTGCACTCAGGAGAAAAGCGCCCATGCTGGCAGCTAGACCCATACAAACGGTGCAAACATCGGGGCGAATGTGCTTCATCGTGTCATAGATCCCCATACCAGAGTGAACCGAGCCACCTGGCGAATTGATGTAGAGATAGATATCTTTCTCAGAGTCTTCTGCATCGAGAAACAGAAGCTGGGCAACGATTAGATTAGCAATATCTGAATCAACCGGCTGCCCTAAAAAGACGATGCGCTCGCGCAGCAGGCGAGAGTAAATATCAAAGGCGCGTTCACCGCGTCCAGACTGTTCGATAACCGTAGGGATCATGGCTCGTCTCAGCATAAGGTTATTCCTTATTCTACTGGGTTGGTTCCAGCGTGGGGGGTTGGGTCGAAGTTCGGTTCTAACTGTTTTTTTCTCTAGAAACAGCCGTTACTATTGATGAAGCTATGTAAACAAACGAGTTAAATTGCTGTGGTTATTGAATCGCTTGCGAAACAATCTCTTGAAAAACACTTTTGGAACTGGCAAGGTCATCAAATCTGCTACACCACGGCTGGAGCAGGTCAGCCGATCGTTTTAATTCATGGATTTGGCGCTTCAATCGGGCACTGGCGTAAGAATATCCCCGTTTTAGCAGCAGCCGGATATCAGGTTTACGCTCTTGATTTGTTAGGTTTGGGTGCATCTGATAAGCCACTCGTGCCCTACTCGGTTGAGTTGTGGCAGGCGTTACTCAGCGATTTTTATCAAACTCATATCAATACTCCGGCTATTTGGGTTGGCAACTCAATTGGTGGTTTATTAGCACTGTCGATGCTGGCTGATTTTCCTGAAATGGCGCAGGGTGGGGTACTTCTCAATGCTGCGGGTGGGCTGAGTCACCGTCCTGATGAGCTAAATTTGCCGTTGCGGTTGATGATGGGGGCGTTTAACCAGGCGGTGCGATCGCCCTTTGGAGCCTTAGTCTTTAACCAAGTCCGCCGCAAATCAAATATTCGTCGCAGTCTGCGGCAAGTATATCGAGATGCTGCCGCTGTCACCGATGAGTTGGTCGATATGCTCTACGAACCGTCTTGCCATCCGGGTGCAGCGAAGGTGTTTGCGTCGATCATCACCGCCCCACCTGGCCCTTCACCAATTGAGTTACTACCTAAAGTCAAGTCGCCACTCCTCGTGATCTGGGGCGAGGCTGACCCCTGGACGCCGATTGATGGAGCCAAAGTTTACCAGGAGTTTGCCCAACAACACCCCGTCAAAGTGGTAGGGATCCCTGATACGGGGCATTGCCCTCACGATGAGCGACCCGAAGCGGTGAATGCGCTGATTTTAGAGTGGTTAGAAGAATTAAACAGCTAGGAAGAACAGAAGTAAGGCGGAGACGGGAAAAGGTCGTTTACTTAAGAAAGAGTCTGTGGCACTGTTTTTTTTGGATGAGACTTGCAAAGGTTCAGCGATTGGTGCTGCTGAAAGGTCAAGTTTTGGCTAATGCCTTCTCCATGAAAACAGTGCAGAGGCCGTTGTTGTAGCGATCGATGGGGTAAAAGCCAAGCTTTTGATAAAAGTTGAGCGCGGGGGCTTGTCTTTGCGCGTCGGCTAAGTCAAGGCGCACTTTTTGATAGCCCGCTTGGTAAGCAAAATCAAGGAGCTGATCTGCAAGTTGCTGGCCCCATCCTCGGCCTCGATAGGCTTGTAGCAGCCACATCCGTTTCAGCTCACAGATTGCATCGTCAAGTTTGCGAATGGCACCGGTGCCAACAACTTGCTCAGCCTCCAGCAAGACTAAAAATGTGCCACCGTTGTCGAAATAGTGCGATCGCGCGTGGTTAATATCCTGCATGTCATCCAGTTCTCGAATCTCGGCTGGTGTCAAAACGTCGCCCCAAATTTCAGACCAAACCGTCATAATCATTTGCTTGACGGCGGCGATTTGCTCAGACTGAAGTGGTTGAATCGTAAGCACTGCACTGGGTGAATGATGCATTTTTTACAGATTTTAATCTGACATTTGTTAAATCTTCTTACCAAGGCTAGAAAACGCTAAAGCTCTATGGTTGAGTCCCGCGAAGCGCAGCTAGACAAGGTAAAATCGACGCTTGACACCCTAAAAAGACGACTTTTCCCGCTATGGCTTCTGAAACAATCGAATCGGCTGTTTGGTCTGAGATGTTGCAGCAACTCTTAAACCGCGAATCGCTCTCGGCTGAGCAAGCGGCTGATTTGATGCAAGGTTGGTTACAAGAAGCGATCCCACCTGTGTTATCTGGTGCGATTTTGGCAGCGTTGCAAGCCAAAGGGGTATCCGCCAACGAGTTAGCAGGCATGGCGCGCGTTTTACAAGCGCAGGCAACCCAGGTGCAGGCAGAAGCGGCTGTTGGGGCGATCGATACCTGCGGTACCGGAGGCGATGGAGCTGGCACATTCAACATCTCAACCGCTGTGGCATTTGTGGGTGCCGCTGCTGGCATTCCCGTTGCGAAGCATGGCAACCGCTCCGCGTCGAGTCGGGTTGGCTCGGCGGACGTACTGGAGTTTTTAGGAGTCAACCTGAGCGCCCCTCCTGACAAGATCCATGCAGCTCTCTCTGAAGTGGGAATTACCTTTTTGTTTGCACCCGGTTGGCACCCCGCGATGAAAGCAGTTGCCCCCATCCGTAAAACGATGAAGGTACGGACGGTGTTTAACTTGCTTGGCCCTTTGGTGAACCCGCTCAAACCAGAAGGACAGGTGATGGGTGTCTACGACAGCAGCCTGATTGAGACGATCGCCCAGGCGATGTCACAGTTAGGCACCCAAAAGGCGATCGTGCTGCACGGGCGAGAGCGGTTAGATGAAGCAGGTCTGGGCGATTTAACCGATATGGCCGTGTTGTGCGAGGGTGTTGTTAAGCGAGAAGTATTAAATCCAGAAACCGTGGGGTTACAATCAGCGCCAATTACAGAGCTGGCAGGCGGAGATGTCAAAGAAAATGCCGAGATTTTGACTGCCGTTCTCAAGGGCAAAGGCACGCAAGCCCAACAAGATGTCGTAGCACTGAACGCTGCCCTTGCGCTTTGGGTAGGTGGTGCCGTCAAGGATACGGAGCATCCCTACAAAGCAGGGGTCGCTTTGGCACAGGAGATTCTCAACAGTGGTGCCGCGTGGGATAAGGTTGAGCAGTTAGTCGCGTTCTTGCGCTAAGGAATGAAGATTCAATCAGTTCGATATTTGGTAGGGGTGGGTTTTGCTACTTAATCATTGTAGGGTGCAGATGGGTCTGCTAAACCTGCTCCTACAGTTTGCGGATTGAATTCGTGGCTCTCAAGGATTGCCAGTGCGAGAGCGGTTGAGTATTGCACTACGAACCGCCTGGATCCCCGCAAAGATGAGGGTCGGCTGCACGTTCAGAAATGGGGTTAACTCAGGCGCAACAGAGCGTAGAGCCGCCGCCAATCGATCGCCATCGCCCCCAGTCAACACAACTGGACTCGCTGGATATTGACGGTGCCAGTCAGCGATAAAAGCTTGAATCCCCGCTAACAGCGTGTAAAACACACCGCTCGCGATCGCGCCTTTGGTATCCGTTGCCCATTGCATCGGCAAATCCGTATCAGTAGTTGCGAACAACACTTCTGGCAAGGCTGCCGTTCCCTGGTTCAGGGCTTGCAGTTGCAGGCGCAATCCTGGGGCGATCGCGCCACCCACTAAACGGCGATCGGCATCAGCCCCCGTAAAGGTGAGAGCTGTCCCCGCGTCAATCACGAGTACTGGAGCCGCTATTGTCTGAATCGCTCCCCAGAGTGCCAGTGCCCGATCCACCCCAAATGTCGGATACATCCCACTTAAGGGGATATCCTCTAGCGTGATGAAACGGCTACGAGAATAGGTGCGCCAGCGATCGCTCTGAGGTGGAACGACGGACGCAATCCACACATCGACAGGCGTATGGCTGGGTAACGGGGCAGATTCAGCCTCACTGAGATGAGGCGCATCCCAGTGTTTAACCAACTGATCACCCTGAAACTCTGCCCAGTGCGATCGTGAGTTACCGATCGCCAGAGCCAGCCAGGTTTGTGCGCCAGTCATTTTCTAACCAAACTGCTTCTCAGATGTGGTTTCTAAGTTAAATAACGTGACCAGCGTTTGCATCGCTCGGCGTCTCGCTTCAATATCTTGCTGAGCGCGAAGCTGCACCATCGGGTCATGCAAAATCTTATTCACAATCCCACGGGTTAAGGCCTCGATCACTTCCTGATGCTTCTCACCAAACTCGCTGCCCAAACGTGACAGAGCTTTCTCTAGCTCCTGCACCCGAATCGCCTCTACCTTATCGCGCAGGCTGCTGATGGTTGAGACAGTTTCGAGCGATCGCAACCAGGCTTCAAACGCTTCAATCTCCTCGTCGAGCAAGGCTTCTGCTTCCATCGCCATCTGCCGCCGGGCTTGCTGGTTTTGGGCTACAACCGCTTTCAGGTCGTCTACGTTATATGCCTGAACGTGAGGCACATCGCTGACATCTGCCGCAACGTTACGGGGCACCGAGATGTCAATCAGCATTAACGGTTGCCCTGGTTCGAGAGCCATTTCAAGCTTGGCTCGATCAATCAGGGGGTCAGTCGCCGCAGTGCTGGTAAAGACAATATTGGAGTGAGAAATCACGCTCATCATGTCCGCCATCGTATGCAAATGCAGGGTTGCATCGGGGAACTGATTCGCGAGTTCCTGCGCTCGCTCAAGCGAACGGTTCACAATTGAAATATCGATCGCCCCCTTGGAGAGCAGGTGTTGCACCAACAAGCGCGACATCTTACCCGCTCCAATGATGGCAATCCGGTGAGGAGCCAGGTTTTGCACCTTCATTTGAGCCAGCTCAACGGCAGCAGAACTGATCGAAACCGCACCAGTGCCAATGCTGGTTTCGGTACGAACGCGCTTACCCGCTGCGATCGATTGCTTAAATAACTGATTCAGAGTCCGCCCAATGCCACTGTGTTGTTGGCCCAACTTATGGCAGTGCTTCACCTGCGCCAAGATTTGACCTTCTCCCAAAACAAGGCTGTCTAGCCCACTTGAAACGCGCATTAGATGCATCACCGCATCTGCATGGAGCAATGTGAAAAGATAGGGGCGCAAGTGTCCCACGGGGAGTTTGCTGTGGTCTGATAAAAACTGAGTCACCTCGCGAATTCCATGTTCGGTTTCGCTGGTAACAAGGTAGATTTCCAGGCGGTTACAGGTGCTAAGAATGGAAACTTCCTCAATGTGGGGATAGCTCTTCAGTTGTGAAATTGCCCACTCACAGTTAGTTTCGGGGATGCTTAGCTTTTCGCGGACTTCTACAGGAGCAGTTTTATGGCTCAGCCCTACAACAGCAATGTTCATGTTTAAATCGGCTCTTTATTATGATTCAGCATCTAATCTCATTATGGTGACAGGTTGCCAGCATTTTGCCAGCAACCTGTATGGAGTTCGTTACAAGGAAACGATCTTGGGTTGCTCGTAGAGGTGAACGGTGTCTACAGAGCGCACGGTTTTGGTCTGGCTGGAGATAATCAGCGAGTTTGTCTTAGCGCCACCCTTGAAGAACTGAACGCCCTTCATCAAGGCTCCAGTCGTGATACCAGAGGCCGCAAACATCATGCTGTTACCCGACGCCAACTCTTCGGTGCCATACACCCGATCAGGATCGGTGATATTCATTTCCTTCAGACGCGCCAGGTTGTCTTCCTTGGTCTTGTCAGCCCATTCTTTGGTCATCACGATCGCCGGATCGTAGACCAACTGACCCTGGAAGTGACCACCCAGGCAACGGTGAGCCGCAGCTGACAAAACACCTTCGGGAGCCGCACCAATGCCCATCAGCGCATGGATATTGGTACCTTCAAAGGCACAGCACAGCGCCGCAGAAACGTCGCCATCGGTAATCAACGCAACACGCGCACCTGCCGCCCGAATTTCTTTGATCAACTCATTGTGGCGATCGCGCTTCATGACCACAACCGTCAATTCATCAATCGGCTTCTCTAGACACTCAGAGAGAATCTTGAGGTTTTCGGTGGCTGATTTGGTGATGTCTACCTTGCCTTTCGCCGCCGGTGGTGCCGCCAACTTCTTCATGTAAAAGTCGGGTGCATTAAATAACCCACCCTTTTCTGAAATTGCCAATACAGCCATTGAGCCAGGTTGGGCATAGGCGCAGAGGTTGGTGCCTTCGCAAGGGTCAACCGCGATGTCGATCTCAGGGTAGGTGCCAGCCGCCCCTGTCTTTTCACCGCCAGAGCGATACATACCGACTTCTTCGCCGATATACAGCATGGGAGCTTCGTCCCGTTCACCTTCACCAATCACGATGCGGCCAAGCATGGGGATCTTATTCATGCGTTCCCGCATCGCTTCCACTGCCGCCTGGTCAGCAGCGTTTTTGTCCCCCTTCCCTGTCCACATTGCGGAGGCGATCGCTGCCTGCTCAACAACTTCAATAATTTCTAAACCAAGCGTAGTTTCCACGAGATTAAACCCTCCAACTGCTGATTTTGCGGCTTTTTTGTGGTTCCAGCTTTACATCGTACCAAACAGCGGAGTCGCCCTAATAGGCAATCCTCGCTAGCACACCTGTTAAGATTTGCTGCGGAGAAATGTTTATAAAGCTTTAATCAAGCTCTCCAAATGGAGATAGCGAGTCGCTCTCTGACGGATTTACCAACCCATTAGGTAGAGTTACTCCCACTGCACATCAAGGGTAGCAACGCTAAATTGAAAGAGTAAGAAGTCAGTTTTCTCAAACGCTTCACGAAAACTTCTTGTTGTAATCTCAAAGGACCACAATCAGAATGGCTCAATTAATCGATCGCGCTACGTTGGAAATGGAACTGAATCGGGTACTTGAACAAGCTCGCTCTGCTTGTGCTGTCAATGGCGACCAATCAAACGAGTGTGCAGCAGCCTGGGACATCGTTGAAGAACTACAGGCAGCCCTCTCCCACCGCAAAACGGCTCAAAAGAGTTCTTTAGAAATCTACTGTGACCAAAACCCTGGTGCGGCTGAGTGTCGCATCTACGATGTGTAAACTTTTCGCAACGGTACCCATGATTGCTTGTCACCTCTGCCGCGGCAGAGGTTTTTTTGTGTGTTGAAACCATTTCACTTTCTAACAATCTAGAGGGTGATCGCCTTTCAATATTTTGTTCTGCAGCATACTGAAATAATTTGTTGACGCTATTGCGGTTGCACCCTCTTCAAGTTTTGAGTGCAACGGTGGTTGTCGTCATTCAGCCCGCTGTCGTCTTTCACCCCCACCATCTCCATGTCCAAGCTTGAATTACGCCATTTAAACAAAACCTTTAGCCCCAAAGTTGTCCCCGTTAAGGATCTCAGCATCACGGTCGAAGACGGTGAATTTTTAAGCCTACTTGGGCCTTCTGGATGTGGCAAATCAACGGTGTTGCGCATGATAGCGGGATTAGAAGAACCAACCAAAGGGCAAATTTTGATTGGCGATCGCGACGTTACGAATACCCGACCGGGCGATCGCAACATTGCCATGGTGTTTCAGAGCTACGCGCTTTACCCCCACTTAAACGTCTATGAAAACCTGAGTGCTGGCTTAAAGCTAAAAAAAGTACCAGCCGCCGAAATTCAACAGCGGATCCAGCAAGTGTCTCAAATTCTGGGGCTAGACGACCTGATGCAACGCAAACCCGCTCAACTATCGGGTGGACAACGCCAGCGTGTGGCCGTTGGACGCGCCCTGGTACGCCGCTCCGACGTGTTTTTGCTCGACGAACCGCTGAGCAACTTAGATGCCCTCTTACGTGAACGAGTCCGCGCTGACCTGAAACAGATTTTCGCGAATGAGCAAGCCCCCGTTGTCTACGTCACCCACGACCAAACCGAAGCGATGACGCTCTCAAGCAAAGTTGCCGTACTCAACAATGGCTACCTGCAACAGCTCGATCGCCCCGAACGGATCTACACCCATCCTGCAAACCAATTTGTTGCAGGATTTGTCGGCAGTCCTCAAATGAACCTGCTCACCCTCCCCTGTCAGGATCATTATGCGCTGTTGGGCGATTCCAAAATTCCCCTCCCAAAACTCCCATCCGTACCCGCCGAGGTTGTCTTTGGCGTACGCCCCGAACACATTCGCCTCACTGAACCAGGCGAGACACCCACCACCAGCGGCAAAGTCTTCTTAGTAGAAAACTTAGGGATGCATAGCCTCGTCAGTGTGCGAATTCCCTCGCCCCACAGCGAACCCCTGATTCTGCGCGTATTGCTCAACCCCAACCAAAACTGGAATAACCAGGAACTCCCCCTCGTTATCTCACCAGAAGTAACCCACTGGTTCGACATTGCCACCGGAGAGGCGATCGCCCGCCCATAACTCCCCACTCCCCACTCCCCCACTCCCCCAACTGTTTCCAAGCATTACGGTTACAGAATTTTCCTCAACTCCCCTCTAAGCTAGAACTAAAAGGCTCTGTGAGGTGCAGATGGAAGTTGGCGTCCCCAAGGAAACAAAGGATCAAGAGTATCGGGTTGGGTTAAGTCCAGGAAGTGTGCGCGGGTTAGTTGAGCAAGGGCACCGTGTATTTGTTGAAATGAATGCTGGAACCGGGGCAGGCTTTAGCGACGCAGAATACGCGCAGATGGGTGCAACGATAGTTCAAACGGCCAAGGAAGCCTGGGATCGCGAATTAATCGTTAAAGTCAAAGAGCCACTACCCAATGAATATGACTTCTTGCAAAAAGGGAAGCTGCTGTTTACCTACCTCCATCTCGCTGCCGATCGCCGCTTAACCGAATGCTTGCTCAACTCTGGCATCACCGCGATCGCCTATGAAACAGTAGAGTCACCCGATTTGCGTTTGCCGCTCCTCGCACCCATGAGCATTATTGCGGGTCGCCTCGCAACTCAGTTTGGGGCACGCTACCTGGAACGGCAGCAGGGCGGACGGGGTGTACTCTTAGGCGGTGTGCCAGGGGTCAAACCCGGACGAGTTGTGGTCTTAGGGGGTGGAGTCGTCGGCACCGAAGCTGCTCGTATCGCCGTTGGGATGGGTGCCCAAGTTCAAATTTTAGATGTCAGTGTCGATCGCCTCTCCTACCTGGAAAGTTTGTTTGGCTCCCGCGTTGAGCTGCTATTTAGTACCACCGCCCAGATTGAGGCCGTCGTGCCAGAAGCCGATTTGCTTGTGGGGGCTGTGTTGGTCTTAGCGAGACGGGCACCAACATTGGTTTCGCGCGATTTGGTGAGCAAGATGCGGTCTGGTTCTGTAATTGTTGATGTAGCAGTTGACCAGGGAGGCTGCATTGAAACCGTCCGTCCAACGTCGCACAGTCACCCCACCTATATCGAAGCAGGGGTGGTTCACTATGGGGTGCCTAATATGCCGGGAGCCGTTCCCTGGACGGCAACGCAGGCGTTGAACAACAGCACCTTCCCCTACGTGACGAAACTCGCTAACTACGGACTGGCTGCCCTCGATCGCGACCCGTCTTTAGCCAAGGGGTTAAACGTGCAAAACAACCATCTGATCCATCCGGCTGTGCAAGAGGTCTTTCCTGATCTGGTCTGACCTGAACTGCAACAAAAAACCCTGCTTCCAGAGAGGCAGGGTTTAAAGGTTTACAATTCTGGAGTTTTAATCAAACTAGGCCGCCCACTTCTTGGCAACCACTTCAGCCAGGTCAACCACCCGCTGGCTATAACCCCACTCGTTGTCATACCAGGCAATAACTTTCACCATATCACCACCCATTACCAGGGTCAGAGCCGCGTCAATGATCGAAGACTCGTCAGTACCCGCGTGGTCACTTGAAACCAGAGGCAGATCGCAGTACTTGAGAATGCCCTTCATAGAAGTCTCAGCCGCTGTCTTCAACACTTCGTTGACTTGCTCAGCGATCGTGCTTTTCTCAACCTGAACCACCAGGTCAACCACGGACACGTTAGGAGTGGGCACGCGCAGAGCGATACCATTGAGCTTGCCTTGCAGCTCTGGTAAAACCAGAGCAACCGCCTTAGCCGCACCCGTCGAGGTCGGCACGATGTTCATTGCCGCAGCACGGGCACGACGCAGGTCACGGTGGCTGGCATCGAGCAGACGCTGGTCGCCAGTGTAACTGTGAGTCGTCGTCATGGTGCCCTTGATAATGCCAAAGTTGTCATGCAGAACCTTGGCGATCGGTGCGAGACAGTTGGTGGTGCAGCTTGCGTTGCTGATCACATCGAACTTGCTGGGGTCGTATTCATGATCGTTAACACCAACCACAAAGGTACCAACATCAGCACCCTTACCAGGTGCCGTGATCAAAACTTTCTTCGCGCCAGCATTGATATGCTTAGAAGCCCCTTCTTTGCTGGTGAATACGCCCGTTGCTTCGATGATGAGATCGACTTCCCAGTCTCTCCAGGGCAGGTTTTCAGGGTTGCGATCGGAGACACACTTAACCGTGTTGCCATTAACGGTAATGGTGTTCTCATCAGCGGAAATATCAGCGTTAAACTTGCCCAACATGGAGTCATATTGCAGCAAGTGAGCATTTGTTCTTGGGTCTGAGGTGTCATTGATTGCAACAACCTGGAAGTTGCTGCTCTCTCTGCTTGCCCAGCAGCGCATAAAGTTGCGCCCGATCCGTCCAAATCCGTTAATTGCTACTCTAATCACTGCGCCTTGCCCTCTGTCTTACTAAATTTAGATACCTGGTAGTCAGGATGATCATAAGCTTGCAGGTGATCCCTGTGCAATCACAAAATATTGCGATCGCAAATGACTTTCACCAAACCAGGAGAACGGCTGCCAAAGCCAGAAGCAAGCGGCAAAAAAGATATCTTTAAATAAAAAGGTCAAAGCAGCAGATCATGATTGTCCGATTAACTGACGCCCAAAGTTAGGACACAATTAATTCGTTTGGCGATGCCAGCTCAAACCAACTTTTATCGAACGACACTTTTTACCACTTACGGCAGCGAACCATTTGACAGCACCAGCCAAAGAATCTGCCTGAAGCTCGTCAATGTCTCAGCCTATGACTCGATTACTTTGATAGGTATTTTAACTTATTTGGTGTACAGTTTTTGCGACTCTATGTAAAGTCGTACAGATTCGGGGACGAGATAGCGAATCGACTTTTGCTGCGCCACGCGATCGCGCACCTGACTCGAAGAAACCCCAATCTGCGGCATTTTCAACCACATCTGACGCACATTTGAGTTCAGTGCAACGGTGCTAGCTGGATGAGCCAACTCGGTAACACGGGGGGCGATCAGCCAGGTACATTGTTCAATCAGTTGGTGTGCCTGCCGCCAGCGAGGCAACGATTTGAAGGCATCATCCCCCAGAATCCAGTACCAATCTGACTGAGGGTAGTGCTGCTGAAGTTGCACCAGTGTCTCGATCGCGTAAGACCGTCCCGCCTGATGCTGATCAATATCCGAAGCGATAAAGGCAGGTTGATCGGCGATCGCTCGGCGCACCATTTCTAACCGTTGCGCAAAACTCTCGCATAACTCAGGCTTGTGAGGTGGATTGGCGGCAGGCACCCAAATGACTTGATCTAATTCAGCTTGCTCCCAAGCGGTCTCTGCAATCAGCAAATGCCCCCAGTGAACTGGGTCAAAAGTTCCCCCAAAAATTGCAAGCTTTCGCATGCTCATGCCACTCACACGCCATCTCCCACCTCACAATAACTGAGAGCCATGAGATTTGATGGATTTCGTCGTCACCATACCCACTCTTGAGCAGACAAACCACCCCAAACCAGAACGCTCGGTTTATTGCCAGGGTTTTGTGTGGCAAGAGACATCAGTATGGCTCAAGCAGAATCTTTAACGTAGAAATAGTCAGTTTAATGGCAAGCAGTTCCGCTTTATTCACTCGCTTCCCTCCGACTGAATCATCAGGCTCGAACAAAGCGCAACACCTCATCGAGTCGGCATCTTGCTGATCGCCAGGTGTAATCATTTTGTTAGCTCAAGCTCTGTCAAGTGAGCGGAAAAACTTCCCGGAAATCCTGACAAATCAGGAGTATCTGCTACATATTGCTGAAAAGTGGCTCTGAACTATCACAGCAACACGTCTTGATTGAATTCACCTTAACTCTTTTGGCCAATTTTTTTTGGCAAGAAAGCTTTATTGAGGCGAAGAGAACAAATTAATTCGTGGTGGTGAAGGTCGAGAACAACTCAATTTCAACCAGGAAATTCTACGTCGAATTACTGATTTTTCTAATCTGCTACTTTAATTTGTGAAAAGCGTAGCCCTGCTAGCAAAACATTCCAGATAAGTTGTGTCATAAGCCGCTTGGCTTGCGACACAAGATAAGCATTCTTGTTTATTGGAGTGTTTTATTCAAGTTTCAACAAATTACAAAAGATACAGGCAGCAATTAAAGAAAAAAACGGTTGTTTCTTAAGTCCAGTGGTATAACTCTGAGAACACTTTTAGTGAGAGACTTGATGGCAGGTTGTGTATCTTACGTGCAGATTTTAACTCTGTACCTTCAAAAGTGATTCTGGTATGATGACGCGAGACATCCGGTGTGGTGTTGCGTGTGAGGAGCAAAGATGATAAAAGCTGTCGATTTGAATGGCAGACCATTCCACTTTATTGGAGTTGGTGGGATTGGAATGTCTGCTCTCGCTTATATTCTAGCGAGGCGTGGGCTAACGGTTTCTGGTTCTGATTTACGTCTGACTCATATTACTCAAAAGCTGCAAGACGAAGGAGTTCATATCTTCTGGAATCAAGCAGCAAGTAACCTAGAGTTTTTCCAAAAGAAAGCAATTGAATCACAGTTAGAACGACGGCCAATCGCCGCTACAAATGGAGCAGCCGTGGCTGATGTTACTACATCTAAACAGCAAACTGCTCCGAGTGGTTGGGATGACCCGTTTTTACCACAAGTTATTTGTTCGACAGCTATCCATCCAGAAAATCTTGAATATCGCGCCGCCATCGAATTAGGTTGCCCGATTTTTCATCGGTCAGATGTTTTAGCTGCATTGATGAATGAGTATCGCGGCATTGCTGTTGCAGGTACTCACGGTAAAACGACCACTAGCAGCATGATCTCATACCTCTTGCTTGAAGCCGGGGTTGACCCAACCGTTGTGGTGGGTGGAGAGGTCAATGCCTGGGGTGGTAATGCGCGGGTTGGCGAAGGCCCCTGGCTTGTAGCCGAAGCAGATGAATCAGACGGCTCTCTTGTCAAACTCACATCAGAAATTGGGATTGTCACCAACGTTGAGCTTGACCACCCTGACCACTACAACAGTCTCGATGAAGTCGTTGACATCTTTCATACGTTTGCTGATCGCTGCAAAGTTTTGATTGGCAGCATTGACTGCGAAACGGTGCGCGATCGCTTGCGCCCGTCAATTAGCTATAGCCTCAACCGCGAATCACAAGCCGACTACACCGTTGATGATGTAGTTTACAGTGCCAATGGGACAACCGCTCATGTGTGGGAGCGGGGTCAACTTTTGGGCACTCTTAGCATCAAGCTCTTAGGTCGTCACAACCTGAGTAACGCACTCGCAACTGTTGCTGTGGGTCGTTTAGTCGGTTTAGAGTTTGCTGTGATTGCGCAGGCGATCGCCTCCTTTGAGGGAGCGCGGCGGCGGTTTGAGCGGCGCGGCGAATACGGCGATGTTCTTTTTGTGGATGATTACGCTCACCATCCCAGTGAGGTACAAGCCACGTTGGCAGCCGCAAAACTTCAGACTCAAGGTTCCGGAGCAACCCGTAAAAGGGTTGTAGCTATCTTTCAACCCCATCGCTATAGTCGGACACAAGCCTTCTTAAAGGAGTTTTCGACTGCTTTTGGTGATGCGGATGTTGTAGTCACAACTGACATCTACAGTGCCGGAGAACCCAATCCTGGAACGATTGATGGTGAGCAGTTTGCTCAAGAGATTGCAAAACACAGTCGCGCTCTGTTCTATACTCCATCGCTGCAAGCTGTGAGCGATCGCCTCAAAGAAATTTTGCAACCAGGGGATATTGCGCTCTTCTTAGGTGCTGGCAATCTCAATCAGGTCATTCCTGACTTGATGCAGTTCTACCAGCAGCAAGAGCAAACAGCGACTTCTCCTGTTTGTGCTTAGTGAACTCTGACTAAGAGACGTGGCTGGATGAAAAGTTGTACTTTTTGCAGGTGCATCAATATTCGCTTCTGGGATTTATTTGAAAACTTCTGCTTATGACGCTCTCATTTGACCCCCCTAAGTTAGCCGTTGGAGACTCTGAGCATTCCCGCAAATCGAGCCAATGCTCTCTCCCTGAAGCAAGTCATCAGGCTGTTCCTGTGAGTCAGGACTGTTTAATCAAGCCGGATGTTTCCTTAGCCCCGTTTACTTCTTTTCGTGTGGGTGGTGCGGCTGAATGGTACGTTGCCCCCCGAACAATTGATGACCTTGCTGTTAGCCTTAGCTGGGCCAATCAGCAAAACCTACCGATTACGGTGCTGGGTTCAGGTTCAAATTTGTTGATTAGCGATCGCGGTCTACCAGGTCTGGTGGTTGGCACTCGCCGACTCCGTTATAACCAATTTGATGCTGAGACTGGTCTTGTAACTGTTGGCGCGGGTGAGCCATTACCCAAGCTGGCATGGCAAGCCGCTGATCGAGGCATGAAAGGGTTAGAGTGGGCGGTTGGCATCCCCGGTACAGTTGGTGGCGCAGTTGTGATGAACGCTGGCGCACATGGTGGCTGCATTGCAGAACGCCTGGTTAGTGTTGACGTCCTTTTACCCAACGGCAGCATCAAAACGTTTGCCGCATCGGAGTTAAACTTCCGCTACCGCACGTCTATGTTGCAAGGGCAAAAGGGCTGGTTGGTGACACGTGCTACTTTCCAGTTACAGCCAGGTTTTGACCCAGCCGCAATGAATACGATGACTGGGCAACATCTAGAGCATCGCCGCACAACCCAACCCTACCACTTGCCAAGTTGTGGCAGCGTCTTCCGCAACCCCTCTGAATACAAGGCAGGTTGGTTAATTGAGCAAGCAGGCTTAAAAGGCCATCGGATTGGTGGGGCCGAAGTGGCACAGCGTCATGCCAATTTCATTTTGAATTGTGGCAATGCAACTGCAACCGACATTTTCCGTCTGATCTACCATGTGCAACAGCACGTACAAGATCAATGGTCGCTTTTGTTAGAGCCTGAGGTAAAAATTTTGGGTGAGTTTCAACCCGCGTAAAATTTCTAAAACCTCATCTAGCTAGGGGCACTGAGCTTAGTCCCTAGCTTTTTGCATGGCTAAGTTAGCCACTGAAGCAAACGTTGAGTGGGCTACCCTGTTGCAACAATGGCATAATGAAGCAACTGAAAAGTGAAGGGCATTGAAGCTTTTTCCACTTTTCGGCAATCCATGCTTTCATGGAATCTGTACAAATTAAATTTGGGCGATCGCTATGTCAGGACAAGGATTTGGCTTTGGCTTAGGCAAGATGAAAGAGCTTACCGAAGCCTTCAAAAAAGCACAACAAGTGCAGGAAGGGGCTAAGCGCCTGCAAGAAGAACTAGAGCAAATGGAAGTCGAAGGCGAAGCTGGTGGTGGCCTCGTCAAGGTCGCTCTCAGTGGGAACCAAGAGCCTGTACGGGTCACCATTTCTCCTGATGTGATGGGTGAAGGCGCAGAGGTTGTCTCTGATCTGGTGCTGGCAGCGATGAAAGATGCCTACACCCGCTCGACAACAATCATGCGTGAAAAGATGGAAGAGCTAACTGGCGGATTGAATCTACCCGGTTTGTAGCCTGCGTTCAGCCGTAACACGTTTTTATCACCTTGTAGGTTGCCTCGGAAGAAGTGGCCTGCAAAATTTTTGGATTCGCACCTGTGTGTGGGACGATGTTGTCGCGATCGCCCACACAGGTCTAAAGTAGACTAGCAGCTAGATTGGTCTTATCCATGCCTTACAAGTTATTGTTTGTCTGTTTAGGTAATATCTGCCGATCACCTGCTGCTGAAAACATCATGAATCATTTGATTCAGCAAGAAGGTTTGAGCGGCCAAATCGTCTGTGACTCGGCAGGCACTTCGAGCTACCACATCGGTAGCCCACCTGATCGCCGTATGATGATAGCTGCGGGCGATCGTGGCATTCCGATGCAAGGGCAAGCGCGACAATTTTCCCCACATGATTTCAAAGAGTTTGACCTGATCTTGGCAATGGATCGGGAGAATTACGCCAATATTTGCTCACTTGACCCAACGGGTAAGTTCAAGGGCAAAACCCGCTTAATGTGCGACTTTTGCACCGAACACTCGCTGCGAGAAGTGCCAGATCCTTACTATGGTGGGGCGCAAGGATTTACCCATGTGATTGATCTGCTAATGGATGCCTGTAATGGCTTGCTTAACCACGTTAAACAAGAGTTAGCAACCAAAACAGACGGTCTGAGATAATCCACTCAAAAAAGCTTTTTCTTGAGTCAACTCAGTTCGAGCCAGCAAACCTTGGGAGCGTTGCCCCCACCCCCACGAGAAAACGCTTCCCCTCGCCTCGCCTCCAGAAGGTTGTGGTATGTAGGGTTTGACAAAAGGGGAGACAGGTAGAGTAGGAACCCTACTGCGCAGGCTTAAACAACATCTCGCCTGCTGCACAAAAAACAATTCGACATCTCAGACCGCTGTTACCACGGCGATCGCCTTCGTAACCTCCGCCTCACGTCACCCGTCCCTCTATCAGCGATCGAAGTGCGGATCTTGTTACCCTCAAACTCTGGATAGCTGACCATTCAACACTCACTGACAACACCTTGCGGGGGTCGTAGGGGAGTGAGTCCCCTACACAGCGGGGGCGCGGGGGGAAGTCCCCCGATCTGGCGGCTCCGCCGCCCCCAAAATCATCACTGCACCCCGTAAACCAAATGACTTTGGTTGATAGAAATGTTGTGGTTGAGATAAAACAAACAGCCCTAAGTTCTATCAACTGGAGTTTGAACTAATTCAAAAAATACACCATGTTTAGGAGAGGCGCTAGCGCAGCCCTAGCGAAGCCATGCCAAAGGCTATTGCCACAAGGCTATACGGCTGTTCGCCCTTACATATAGTGGAAAATCGCGTTTAGTCTAAAGTCCAATATCAACCTAAAACCGCTAAAACATCCACTCGACAGAGATTCCGACCCGGCTATCTTTACGAAACCGGGAATTTTGTTTTTGAAAGTCAGTCGAAAGCCGCAAATTGCGAGTCAGCGCATAGCCCACCGATAACGTGGTCAGACCCACTTCCTCATCACCACCAGGATTGACCCACGTTTGCGTCAACGCCAGATCAACCGCTCCCGTGCGAGATGGCACCAGCAACAATTTAGCGCCCAGATTCACACCATCAGTTGTGTATTGAGGCGTTTCTAGCCGTCGATAGCCGACTTGGGGCGCGATATTGATAACGCTACCTAAAGGCAAGACATAGTAACGCAGATCAGCTCCCCAACTCTCGCGATCGCCATTAAAAGCCGCTTGATAATCGGCACTCAGGGTAAAGCGAGAGCGCGCGAGCATCACATCCTCAATGCCAATTTGCCAACCAGCTGCCTGATCCGTCGAGGGATACTGGACATAGCCCAGCCGCAAGCGGGTTCGAAAGCTGGGGTCATTGCGAATATCCTCGGCAAGATCAGGCGGATTGGTGAGCCAACGCTGCAAAACAGGGCTATCTTGAATCAGCTTTGGATCCAGATCAAGCTGACTGGGAGACGTTGGTGCCGGAGTTATCGGTGCGGCGTTGGGGGCTGAGTTTGGCCCTGGTACTGCCTGAGTCTCTGGAGCAGGTGCCGTCGGAGAAGGAGTCTGCGATCGCACAGATGGGGTAAGACTGACATTCGCGATCGCCATCAATAAGGCTGCGATCGCCCAACTTCGCCCATTCCACAACTGAAGAACGAGAATTAGAGAACTTTGATCATTTCTTAGACGAGCAAATGACCGTTTGCCCCGTTTAGCGACAAACCATCCGAGTTGATTTAATCCTTGATCCTGAGCATTCCAATCTTGGGAATTACCTTGATTCCTCATCCTCAAACACCACGCAACCCCTGCAGATTTTTTGCCAACCAGAGATTGCTCAATGGCGTGATCTGCAAGTCTTTGTTTCCGAACCCAGTTTGGCACAAAAAAAAAGGCCCTGTCTGAGACAGAGCCAAAAGAGACTGAAACCAGCCAAAGAATTAACGGATAGGTGCCAGAGCCTTGCTGACATCAATCGGCTTCATGAAATAGAGCTTCACGAGGTTAATGCCATTTGACAGATAGTGAGGCAGCTTTTGCACAAACTGAATTGGCTTCGGTGCGCTAGAGCTAGCGATCGCGCTCAGCTTCTCGTTGGTCTTAACGCACGCTTCCAGATATTCATAGAACTTAGGATTCTGCACGTCAAGGATGACCGGAAACACCTTCGCAGAAGTTTCGTTGGTCTTCTCAATCACGTACTTGTCATACTCCCGCGCATCTAAACCGAGAGACGCGTAGAAATCTTTGCGCTGGACATCGTTCAGGTACATCGTCGCAAAGACTGACAGCAAGAAAAAGCGGCACCACAGCTTTGCTTTCCAGTCATTTAAGAACTGGGGTTGAGCCCGCATAATGGCATCAAAGAAATCGCCGTGGCGGTTTTCATCCTGACACCAGTTCTCAAAGAACCGGAAGATGGGATAGATGCGGTTTTCGGGGTGAGACTCAAGGTGACGGAAAATAGTGATGTAACGCCAGTAGCCAATCTTCTCAGACAGGTAGGTTGCGTAGAAGATGAACTTGGGCTTAAAGAAGGTGTACTTACGGCTCTTGGTCAAGAAACCAAGGTCGAGCTGCAAGTTAAAGTCTGACATGGCTTTGTTGAGGAAGCCAGCATGACGCGCTTCATCACGCGACATCAGGTTAAAGCATTCTGCCAGCAAAGGGCTTTTATTTTTTAAACGACGGCCCAACTCTTTATAGAGCAAGAAGCCAGAAAATTCGGCTGTACAAGAACGCTCTAAAAACTCAATGAATAACTGACGGGTTTCACCATCAATATGATCCCAGGACTGCTCAAACTCGCCATCACGCACAAAGTGATGCCGGTTATAGTCGGCCCGGAATTCTTCCAGAATGGCTTGCAACTCGTCTTCGTTAACAGAGATGTCCATCCGCTCCATCTCATCAAAGTCGGTGGTGTAGAAGCGGGGAGTTAGAATCGTTTCCTTTGCGGGGATTTTGACCCCTGGACGCATTTCTTCAAAACCGGGCTTTTTAAGGGAATCTACCATGAGTCAATCTTTAGTCTCTTGATACCGTGTGCGGCATGAATTCTGCGATCGCCTAACCCAAAAGCAAAGAGCGATCGCCTTCTCAGTCTACCAAGCCCCTTCGTGGGTTTTGTCACACTAACTGTTAAGAGTTGCAACAACCTGTATGGGTTTATAACGGTTTTGTCCCGTTTTATCAAGAACTGCACCACTGAGCCTGACCAAAATCGTTTGGAATCCTTATCATATGAAGCACAACGCTCTTCACGCATTCACTGTATGAATAACGCTGGTACTGCCTACATTCTGTGGTTAGGAATCTTGCTGGGTGTGGGTGGTTTACATCGCCTTTACAACGGCAAGATTTTAACAGGCATTATTTGGCTCTTTACTTATGGCTTTTTTGGGTTTGGGCAGTTGTTTGACTTGCTGCTCATTCCCAACATGACGGAAGAGCACAACGCCAGATGGCGGCTCAGACACGGTTTGCCCGCTGCGGATGCGGCTAATCTGCAACCTGCTGTGCAACGAGTGGTCACTGACGCACCGAATGAAGACTTAATGCTGCGGTTGCTACAAGCATCGGAATCACGCGGCGGCAAAATCTCCGTTACCCAAGGGGTGATTGATACAGGCTCAACTTTTACCGAGGTTGAGCTAGCACTCAAAGAAATGGTGCGGCGCAAGTACATTTACTTTGCTGGAGATGGCTCTAAAACCCTGATTGTGCCTGAGTTTCAGAAGCAGCCAGACAGCTTGATGCACCAACTGATTCGGGCGGCTGCCGAAAAAGGCGGAAAACTCTCTGTGACGCAAGGGGTGCTAGCGACAGGAGCCGGGTTTGAAGCCGTTGAGGTGACGTTGAAAAAAATGGTGCAAACGGGGCATGTGGATGTTATGAATGACCCTGAAACCGGAGTTGTTATCTACGACTTCCATGAACTGTAGCCGCCTGCGCCACCCCTAAAAGGCCAGCATCGCAGCCTGCTTGTTACAGCCTGAAAGTGCAGCACAGCCTTCCTCCAAAGCAGGTTCCTGCATGAGAAAGCGGTTTCTCATGCCATGCAAAATTGAAAGTCAAGCCTGCTCAGCGTCTGTCGGCTCGTTATCAGGTGGGCTGAGCTGATCAACCCGACGCTTTAGATCGCGGAGCGTTCTTCTCATCTCAGGCAAACGCGGGAAGATAGTGGCAGCGCGGAGAAAAATCTCGTGGTCGATCGCGGGTGATCCTGACACAATCTTATTTGCGGCAATACTGCTAAGCACCCCTGCTTGCGCTGAGATCTGAGTGTTATCACCCACTGAAAACTGGTTGGCAATGCCGACTTGACCACCCAGCAACACCCGATTGCCCAGCTTCACACCACCTGCTAAGCCAACCTGAGCTGCCATTGCGCAGTTTTGCCCAATCCGGCAACCGTGCGCGATGTGAATCAAGTTGTCGAGTTTGGTATTACGACCGAGTCGCGTTTCGCCCACAGCCGGACGATCAATCGTTGAATTACAACCGATCTCCACCCCGTCTTCTAGAACCACAATGCCCGACTGCTCCATCTTGTACCAGCCATCGGGAATCGGCACAAACCCAAACCCTTCAGAACCGACTACCGCCCCCGCGTGAATCACGCAATCGGCACCGATTTGAGTCCGTTCTTGAATCACACAGTTTGCGTGCAGGGTCGTGCGATCGCCAATCTGCACCCCTGGATAAATCACCACATTGGGATGAATGCAAACGTTGTCCCCAATCGTCACGCTCGCCTGAATCACGACATGCGCCCCAATCGAAACGGCTTCGCCAATCGTAGCCGAGGGGTCAATCACCGCTGAGGGGTGAATCCTGGGGGCTGGCTTAAAAGGCTGGTAAAACAGGGCGATCGTCTGCGCAAACATCAACCGGGGAAATGGAGCCTCAACCCAGGTAATATTGCGTGCATTAGCCCTGGCAGCAAACTCATCGCCGCGTGGCAAGATTAAAGCACTTGCTTGCGTTGTATCGATTTGCGCAGCAAATTTTTGCCCTTCAACGTAGCTAACAGTACCGGGCGATGCTTCATTAATTGCGGCCACACCCACAATATCAATGCTTTGATTGCCGCCCGTTTTTAATGCTCTGCCAGTTGCGGCACTGAGTTTTTCTACCAGTTCGCTAAATTTCATGCTGCTACACCAATTCTGAACAATACGTGAGGCACCCAAATGATTTGCCGCTCAGCCTGCAATAGCAAACATTGGTGTTTAAACGTTTCAGATTCTGCCATTGAAACCAAACATTGTCCGATAAGCGGATTGACCAAATCATTCTGAATCACCCCAACCCCCTCAATTGCTCGACGCAATCCTTTCACACAAATGTTGCGCGATCGCGCCTACCCCATCCCAAAGGTTAGAAAACCAAACCGTTGAGAAAGATACGAGAGATTTTACGATGAAAGTGTTATCGCACGAGATAAGCAACACACTCAACGTGTGCCGTTTGTGCAAAAAAGTCTGCTGGTTGAACGCGGGTGAGGCGGTAGCCGCCCGTTTGACACAGCACTTTCAAGTCGCGTGCTAAGGTTGCCGGGTTACAACTCATATACGCGATTTGCGCCGGAGACTGGGCAATCAACGTAGACAGCACATTGGGGCTACAACCTTTGCGGGGTGGGTCAAGCACTATTACATCTGGCAGTTCGCCTAAACCGGGTAGAACCTGCTCGACATCGCCCACCCTAAACTCGGCATTGGTGATGTGGTTAATTGCGGCGTTTTGTTGAGCCTGCGCGATCGCAACCGATTGGATCTCAAACCCAATCGCCCGCTTGACCTGTTGGGCCAGAGGCAGCGTCAACGTCCCAATGCCACAGTAGGCATCAACCAGCAACTCATGCCCCTGTAAGTCAAGCGTTCGTTGCATGTCGTGCAGCAAGGCTTCAGCCGCTTCAGTGTTTACCTGAAAAAACGTCTCTGGCGCAATCTGAAAGGTTAACCCTGCAAAAATTTCATGCAGATAGTCTCGCCCTGAGACACACCGCATTTCGGCACCAAAAATGGCATTGGTGCGATCGCGGTTGAGGTTGAGACAAACACCCACCAAGTCAGGATAGCGATCGCGCCAGGTTTGAATTTGCTCCTCCAGGCCGAGTAAATTCCAGTCTGTAGTCACCAGAGTCAATAGCTGCTCACCTGTACGTCGCCCAATCCGCAGGGCAAGATGGCGAAGTTTGCCGCGATGCTGGGCCTCGTTATAGATGCTCCAGCCGCGATCGTGCAGATCTTGCTTGATTTCTGCCAATAAAGGATTAAGCCGCGCATCTTGAATTGGGCACTGGTTCAAGTTAACCAGGTGATGACTGCCTTTCTGGTAATAACCAGCTTGCACTTGCCCTGTAGACGATCGCGCCAGCGGAAACGTTGCCTTGTTTCGATAAGCAAAAGGATTACCAGCACTTAGAACTGGCTCAACAGGCGGTTCAGCAAAACCACCAATTCGCTGCAAAGCCTGAATGACCTGGTTGCGTTTCGCCTCAAGCTGGTAGTCATACCGCACGTGTTGCCATTGACACCCACCGCACTTGTCTGCCACAAAACAAGGGGGGCGATCGCGGTACGGGGATGGCTCTAAAATTTCTTGTAACTTGCCAAATGCATACTCCGGCTTGACATGCACGAGCCGCACGCGCACACGATCTCCAGTCACCGTATCAGGCACAAACACAACCCGTTGATCAGCCCGCCCGACCCCATCGCCGCGATCGCTCAGATCAGTAATCACAACTTCGATTAAAGCGCCTTGCTGCCACTGATAAGCTGACTCGGTCGCAGTTGGAGAAAAAGATGAAGGCATTGGCCGATTGGTTGAGAAACACAGTTCAGTATAGCGATCTCACCCAGGAGATGCAGAACCGTTGCGACCTCGTCTCACCCAGCAAAAGCCCCAGACTCTAACGAACCTGGGACTCTGGGGGATAGCAAACACAGAAATGAAAAATATGTCACCTTACTAATCTTAAAAATAAGGGTATTGATTCTTCTAAAAAGCGCCAGTCTTGCTGAGGATAACTTGAATCGTCTTAAAGATTAAGTGAACGTCATAGAACGGGTTCCACTGCGTTTGATATTGCAAGTCTAGCCGCACAATATCCTCAAAATCTTTAATCGTAGAGCGCCCACTCACTTGCCAAACCCCAGTCAAACCAGGCTTCACCAGCAGTCGTTGCCAGTGATGGTCTTCGTACTTAGCCACCTCATCTTGCGTTGGCGGACGGGTGCCCACCAGGCTCATATCCCCCTTGAGAACATTCCAGAATTGAGGAAATTCATCCAGACTGGTACGGCGCAAAAACTTGCCTACCCGTGTCACGCGAGGATCATCCTGATTTTTAAAGATCAGACCTTTTGCCTCGTTTTTTACTGAATCTTTTAACTGGTCTGCGTTTTGCACCATTGAACGAAATTTGTAGATTCGAAATGGGCGACCCATCAAACCGTAACGAACTTGCGAATAAAAAATCGGCCCCCGACTATCGAGCTTGATGGCGATCGCGACTGGCAGAAACAGAACTGCAAAAATCGCGAGGCCGACTAAACTACCAACAATATCAAGCGATCGCTTGATAATTGATAAAGCAGAAGGATGCGGCTCCGCTATCTGACAGGGGACATTAACGGCATCAGATGAATCTATGAGAGAAGTCAAATATTGCATGATGCAGCTTCAGCAAAAACACGTAGACGCTTTGAATCAAATATTAAGGTAAACAACTTGGGTGCCGACAGTTTCAGCAGATACCGATCACCAAATTTTTCTCTACCTTAAAGAATTTCAGGTATTTATGTAATTTCTGTGAATTTCCTGAGTTTGGCTTGACTTCAAAGTTGCTTTCTAAAGGGCGACGAGGCTGTCTTTTTAGGCTTAATCCGTAATTTTGCGGTTAAACATGCTCTTTTGCCTACAGACGTAAATTGCAAAAAAGTGTTTCCTGAAAAACCAGAGTAATTGTAAAGGAAGGGTGTAGTTTAGATAAGAGAAGCGGAACACATTTGAGAAAGTTATGTCTGACGAAGCGACAAACACAGAACCAGGAAGCGAGCCAAACGCCCAATTTGCTGAACTGTTGCAGTCACTTCGGCGGAAGCAAGGAAATTGGGTAGAGTGGGGTCAAGCCTGTCAAACACTGCAAAAAGCAGGATATAACCCTCAAGCAATTTTTGAAGAGACGGGGTTTGAGCCGATTCACCAAAATCAGGTGATTGTTGGCTCTCAAGTTTTTCTCAGTATTTCAAGCGCAGGCTTGTCTGAGGCAGCCAAAACGCACTTCACCCAGCGGGGCAGTGATGTTTTGTATGAGTTGCGGGTCTTAAACCAGGCTGAACGGGTTGCTTTAGCCGAGATGGCTGCTGCCAAGCAACTCAATCTTGAAGAAGCGCGCGATATCGCTAAGGCCATGAAAGAGCTATCGCTGTTGCGGCAGGTGCCCGAAGGGTTTAGCACCCATCCCGGTGACGCGATCGCCTACCAATCCTGGAAGCTGGCTCGTCAACAGGCCGACTTGCAAGAGCGATCGCGCCTGATTGCCAAAGGGTTACGTTACGCCGAAACAGCCTCTGCTCGTAAGCAAATTGAGCTACTGTTAACCGACTTTACTGTTGCAACCGCGGCGATCGCCCCACGTTTGCCGCTCTACCGCTTAGACGAAGCCGAGCAAATGCCCCGTGTGCTGCCCGTTGTTGGCAAGCTACCTTTTACAAAAGCGGATTTGCAAGCGGTGCCCATCGTCGAAGAGGTTGCGCCTTTCAATCTCGTCACGTTTTCAGGCACAGGAGCCTGGGTTGCGATTCCGGGTTGGCAGGTGATTTTGAGTGCGGAAGACCCCGTGGTTGCCCTGGTGCAAAGTGACCAACTGCCGACCCCCTTACCGGGGACACCCCAAGAAGTGTTGTTAGTAATTGATCGCGCTCAACGTGAATGGGCGGGCGATCGCTACTTTTTGGTTGAGCAGGGTGAGCAACTCACCGTTCAATGGTTTGAGCAATCTCCCAATGTGCCCTTGCTGGGTCAAGTCGTTCTCGTTCTACGTCCCAAAAAGGTGCTTGACGAGGAGTACACCAAAGAACTCTGGCAGATTGACGAATAATCCTTTCTTGAAACAAGAAACTCCGAAGCTATTACACTTCGGAGTCTTATTTGCAGAAACCGAATGAGGGCCTAACTCGGTCTAGTAAGACTAACAAGTTGTTTAGACTTTTCTATAGATCTGGAGTTTAGACTAATTCCAAAAATACACCCCATTTAGGAGGGGCAAACGGCTGTGTGCCCTTACATAGAGTGGAAAATTGCGTTTAGTCTAAAGTCCAATATAGATAGTGGGTTGAAGCAATTAGATTGCACCTTTGACACTACCCAAGCTTCACTTTAGGCCAAGCTCTCAGCCACTAGCGAAACTTGATGTAAGGCGTACCTCGGTACGATAATCGAACAACTGAGTTAGGGACTGTGACTGACTCTGAATCACTCAGCCGCCAGCGATCGCGTTGTTTAAGTAAGTTTAAATCGTTGGATGGCTCATCGGGTGGGGGCGTAGAGTCGTAGGCAATGCCTCGATAAATGAATCTCATTTTTTGGGGCTCCTTAAAAAATTTATGGCAGTCAGAACAGGATGTGTAGAACAGATTGAGCAATAGAGCTTGAGCAACAGATTCACTTGGGGCTAGTCAAGTGAAGACTGACGTTAGTGAAGCTGCACGCAAGGATCACCACGTTGGAACTGCTTAATAAAGGTTTGACCAATGCCACTTTTCGTAGGCTGGCTCAAACGGATCGCTGCACCTCGGTGGCATCCAATTTTGGGATGCTCTCGTACCTCTAAAGTAGTTGGCGCAGCTTGATAGTTAATACCGCGATAGGCTTAATTTCATAGTCCTCCATTGGGATGAGTGAATCGATTTGGGCAAGCAGCGAGTCAAACGATTAACGCAAATAGGAAGCACCGCAATACAAAAAATCTGCATCAAACGACAATTCACTAGAAATTGATGCATTTAGCAACTTAAACCAGCGTGATTGTAGGTTTGCTTGGTCTTGTTTTGCTGGTTGAGATTTAGTTGTTTTGGAGTTGATGGTTTTGGGAAGGATCATTAGTCTTATTCCTGCAAATCTAAGAGATCAAACAATGAATCTTTAAAAGCAACTAGCGGCGATAATTAATACCACGGTAAGACAGACGAACAGATGGATCAGCGGAACTCAATGGTTGAGGTTGGGAAAAGTACACCTTAACACCTCGATAATGACCACTAATTTCTTGTAGTTCCGTTGCTGCGACGTTGTTAACAGCAGCATAACGCTGACCGCGATAAGTGAGATTCATTTTCGGAACTCCTTTTGTTTAAGGGCTTACATAATTCATAATGCCTGTCTTTTTTCCTTTGCGATGTGATAGTTAGGTACCTCAAAAGGTGAGTTGTCGCAGCTTGTCAATTGATCCAAACCCGACCCATGAGTGAGCCATTTCGCTATCAATGGGGAATAGAAATCACATCAGCTTCAGTGTGAGATCACACGCCAAAGTGGCACAACAAACCCAAGTGAGTCTGATTGTGGGTTGTGATAGCAATTGATGTTGACCGGATACCTGCCGTTAAAAGACCCAATTTCTGCATAGAAAAGGCGATCGCATGACTTCGGTTAGCCTTTCACAGTAGACACTACTGAAGCTTAGACCGAGACAATGCGCAGTTTTCAAACAGTTAACAGAGCTGCAACTCAACGTTTGCTAGCGCTGACGCCGACGCACCGCATAACGTTGGCTGATTCGTCTACCTGCCAGGTCAAAAATTCTGCCGATCACAAACGTGTAGATAAAGGAGAAGAGAATTGCGAGGAGCAGAATCAACCCGAAAAAAACAACACGGAAAACTCCGTTATCTGTGTTTAGAATTTTGAGAAGGCCATATGCAATAAATGCGGTCGTCAAAAAGGCAGCCGCGATCGCGCCGACACTGTGCAAACAGGCAACCACAACTGCAAATGTCCTCTGCCCCAAGATTTTGCGAGGCCGTGTAGCAAACTCTCTTGGCTCAGTCATGAGGTGTCACAGGTTTAGAATTTTGCATAGTTTCTCATTATTAAATTGATTCAGCAACCACCCATTTGCATAAGCAGATTTATGACTTCTCAAACGCATACCCAACTTCCTATCCCTAGTTTTTTTGAAGCACAACGCGTGGGTGAAGTTTGGCGGGTGCCTTACCAGATGCGGGCTGAGCAGGCAAAGGCATGGGCAAAAGAATACGCGATCGCACCCGCCGCACAGGATCAAACGCGGATTTGCTTGCTGCTGATCGATGTGCAAAACACCTTTTGTCTACCCGATTTTGAGTTGTTTGTCGGGGGTCGCTCTGGCCTGGAAGCCGTTGCAGATAATCAGCGGTTGTGTGCGTTTATCTACCGCAACTTGCCACTGATCACGAGCATTGTTCCCACACTGGACACGCACACGGCGATGCAAATCTTTCATCCCATTTTTTGGGTAGATGCGGCAGGAGCGAATCCCGCGCCGATGACGATGATTCAGCTGGAGGAAGTTATCTCTGGGCAATGGCACGTCAACCCGGCGATCGCTCCCAGCCTGGGAATTGCTGACGACACGTTGCAGACCTATGCCCTGCACTACGCCAAACAACTCAGTCAGGATGGCAAATATCCCCTCACGATCTGGCCTTACCACTCGATGTTAGGCGGCATTGGGCACGCCCTCGTTGCAGCTGTCGAAGAAGCCTGCTTTTTCCACGCGATCGCGCGTCAAACAGCAACCCAGTTTGAACTCAAGGGCAGCAATCCCCTGACGGAAAACTACTCGGTGCTGCGTCCTGAAGTGCTGGTGGATGCAGGGGGGCGAGCGATCGCGCAGAAGAATGAGTCCTTGATTCAAACGTTACTCGCCTTTGATGCAGTGATTATTGCAGGGCAGGCCAAGAGTCACTGCGTCGCCTGGACAATTGATGATCTGCTCACAGAAATTCAAGCGCAAGATCCAGCTCTCGCGCAAAAAGTGTATTTGCTGGAAGATTGCACGTCTCCGGTTGTTGTGCCAGGAGTAGTTGACTTTACTGAGTCAGCTGATGCAGCCTTTCAGCGATTTGCCCAGGCTGGAATGCACCTCGTCCAATCGGGCGATCGCATGGATGACTGGCTTCATCTTAGATAAGCGGATTCTTGAGCGCGGCTAATTCTGGCAAACCTTTGCAATACCAATTCTTCAAAACTAGGCTACAGATGATTATTTGTAAGGGCAGTATTTCCTTCGGAAACGCTACACGAACGCGAACCGCCCCCTACGAGGATCTGTAAATGGGATTTAGAGAATTGGTATAACAAGGTGATTCATAAGGTTTACAGCTAGCCTGACTGAACAATGCTGCGCTTTGCTTGAGTTGAAGACTCACTTAACTGAAGTTTGCTGAATTGAGAAAGTAGGGCAGATTTGAGATTCTAAATTTAGCCAAATCGTCGTTTAGACAAGCGACACCATTTCAATTGATAGCTGTCATCAGGTGACTTAGGTCGTTGGAAAGGGAAGCGGGATTTGGGGGCTAAATCTGACATTTTTAGAACAAGCTGCATACACTGGGGCGAGTACGCCCCTTTTTCTTGGCGAAAGAAAAGTGGCTTTATTTGTTTTGTCGAGTCTTGGTAACAAGATGTTACGCTGCTAGAGGATACGCGACCCTTTACTCCCAATCGACCAATGACTCTGGTGCTGACTAACGACGATGGTATCGGTGCTCCGGGCATCCGGGCACTTTGGCAAACCGCGCGATCGCTCCAGCAGTCCGCCGTGATCATCGCCCCTTTCGAGCAACATTCGGGCTGCGGCCACCAGGTAACAACAACGACTCCGATCTCAATCGAACGCTGGGCAGAATACGAATGGGCTGTAAAAGGCACCCCGGTTGATTGCACCCGCTTAGCCCTGAGCCACCTTTGCCCAAATGTGAAATGGGTCATCTCAGGCATCAATGCTGGGGGTAACTTGGGCGTTGATGCTTACATTTCAGGCACCGTCGCCGCTGCTAGGGAAGCCGCCTTTCACCGCATCCCCGCGATCGCGATCTCCCATTATCGTCACGGTAAACGCCCAATTGATTGGCAACTTGCCACTCGCCTCAGCCAAAAAGTGCTGCACCTGCTGTTTCAGCGACCCGTGACACCTGGCACTTACTGGAATGTCAATCTGCCACACGTTGAGGCAAACACTCCCGACCCCGAAATCATTTTTTGCAAGCCCTGCACACAACCGCTGCCTGCGACCTATCAACTGGATGGCGAATTTTTTGTTTATGCTGGCGAGTATGGCAAACGGCAGCGTGACCCTGGTGGGGATGTTGATATCTGCTTTTCGGGGCAAATTTCGGTGACTCAAATCTCGGTTTGAACGCAAGATCAATCGAATCCTCATGTAGAGGGTTTTGCAAAACGCCGCTGCAGAATTCATATCCAATCCGCAACGTCGAAAATCGTTCTGTCTTAAAAGATTGGCTAGACTGATGTTGGTTTGCTTCGCCCCTCTGACCAACCCATACAAGCTTGGGAGATTGACCGATGATTGCCCCTCCTAGTGTGAAACGCAACTCCAGTTACCAAATGTTTTGGTGGATTGTGCAACCCCTTAACTACCTGGATACCTTCTCAAAAAAATTAGGTGACTGCTTCACAGCCAGATTAGGTCAATATCGCAACTTTGTCTTCGTCAGTGACCCAGAGTTAGTGGCTCAAATCTTCACGGCTGACCCAGCCATATTTGAAACTGGGCGTTCAAATCGCATCTTATTGCCGACCTTGGGGGAAAACTCCGTGTTGCTGCTAGATGGCGATCGCCACCAACGTCAGCGCCAACTATTGATGCCCCCCTTTCATGGCGATCGCATGAAAACCTATGGTCACGTGATTTGCAACACTACGAGCCAAGTCACCGCTAGCTGGAAACCTGGCGAAACGTTTATCATGCGTCCCTGCATGCAGCAGATTTCACTGCGGGTGATTTTACAAACCGTTTTTGGTCTAGAAGACAGTCCCCGTTACCAACAGTTGCAAGTTGCCCTGGAACAACTGATTTCGTTTACGACCTCACGCCTCTGGTTTGGGCTGGCTTTCTTTCCCCAATTGCATCGCGACTTTGGAGCCTGGAGTCCGTGGGCGCGTTTTATGCGAATGCGGCAACAGGTGGATGATCTGCTCTATGCCGAGATTCGCGATCGCCGCCAGGCACCTACTGAGAACCGCAGTGATATTCTCAGCCTCTTGCTTGCCGCCCGCGATGAAGCCGGACAACCCATGACCGATGAAGAACTGCGGGATGAGTTGATCACGCTCTTAATCGCTGGACATGAAACGACTGCCACCGCCCTAACCTGGGCTTTTTACTGGCTCTACCGCTTTCCCGCAGCACGAGCCAAGCTCTTAGCGGAGTTAGACGGTGTGGATATAACTGAACCTGGTGCGATCGCGCGGCTGCCTTACCTCAATGCGGTTTGTTCAGAGACGCTGCGCATCTACCCTGTCGCTTTTGTGGCTGCCCCTCGCATTCTGCGGAAACGCACGCAGTTTGGCAAATACGAGTTTGCGCCTGAGACGTATATGGTGCCGTGCATCTACCTGACCCATCACCGCGAAGATCTCTACCCCAACTCGTTTGAGTTTCAGCCCGAACGCTTTTTAGAGCGGCAGTTTTCACCCTTTGAGTTCTTCCCCTTTGGTGGCAGCAACCGTCGTTGTATCGGCGCGGCCTTTGCTCTGTATGAAATGAAGCTCGTCCTTGCGACCGTCCTGCAGCAGTACGAACTCGAACTCCGTGAAACGGCTCCGGTCATCCCAGTGCGACGGGGGGTGACGATCGCTCCCAAAGGTGGCATCAAAATGGCAATGGTACAGCCGCGATCGCGCCAAGCTGCTTCCAGCCAGAGCGAAAGCACAATCGGTACCGCCAGCCCCTAGCCTGAGAAGATCCGCTCCATCCAATCGCGCGCTGATTGGAACTAATCCGTTCACGCATTCAACCATTTTCAAAAAATGGAATTCTCCTAGTAGCTTGTCACCAAAATTTCAGTGATCTTTCCTCGTTTTTCGGCCTTGGAGTTGATCGACCGCGAGGCCAAAATCGTGTGAATTTCAAACTCTTGATAGAGGTCACGAATAAAAGGACAATCTGAGTTTGAAAGCATCACCTTTACCCCTCGTGCAGCTAATACTTGAAACACATCGCGTAAGCGAATTTGATCAGCTTCTGTAAATGCATATCGATTGTAAGAAGTGAATTTGCTGGTCGCACTAATCGGATGGTAGGGCGGATCAAAATAAACAAAATCGGCTGGGGTGGCATACTCTAAAACCGCCTCAAAGGGATATTGGCAAACCTGCGCCGATTGCAGGCTACGAGCGACAGAGCGAAGCAATTCGGCATCGCAAATCATCGGATTTTTGTACCGTCCCATTGGCACGTTAAATCGTCCTTGAGAATTCTCACGGTAAAGGCCGTTAAAACAGGTTTTATTTAAGTAAATTAAGCGGGCCGCCCGCTCAATTTCACTGCCATTTTGGGAGGCTCGAATGTGATAGTAATATTCTTGCGAATGGCGATCGCGATGCTGCTCCAATTGTTGAATGACTTCCTCAACGCGATCGCGAATGCATTGATAAACATTGACCAACTCCGCATTAATATCCATCAAGAAAGCGTGGGTTGGACGTAGATAAAAAAAGATGGCACCACCCCCTAAAAAAGGCTCATAGTAGGTGGCAAAGTGCTTTGGAAGATGAGGTTCGTATTGAGGAATGAGTTGTGCTTTGCCCCCAGCCCACTTGAGAAACGGTCGGGGAGGCACGGCCTTCTTGACTTGGAGTTGCATGGCTCCATCATAGAAGGGAAAATCAAGATGACACACAATTCTTTGCGGAGCGCTTAGTCAGCGGCCAAACTTTTGAAATCGTTCTCTCAATGCTCCGGTTGTTCTTTAGAATGAAGAAAGTTTGAAAAAGTTCGATCAGCGTTTCTTTGTTTCTATCAAAGTAGTTAAAGATGCAAAGTTTTTGGAATACGGTTTCTAAATACCCGCTTTTTATCGTTGGCGCAATTGCTGGGGTGCTGTTGAATGCCGCAAAACCGCTTGCCCCCATGCTAAAGCGTCCCGTGACTGCGATCGCCCTGATTTCTGCAGTGGTTGCAGGGTTTACCTTTTTAAGCCTGACCTTACGCGCCATGTTAGGGCTTGATGCCGTTTAGCGAGTTCTAACTCACTCATAGATAAGGAGGAGTGTGATGGCAACCGATCGCCGAGTTGCAAGAGTTGCAGAGCAAATCAGACGCGAAGTGAGTCAGATGTTGCTGTCTGAAATTAAAGATGATCGCGTTGGTGCAGGTATGGTCAGCGTCACAGATGTCGCTGTATCGAACGACTTACAACACGCCAAAATTTTCGTCAGCATCTATGGTTCAGAAGATGCCAAAGCCGAAACAATGGAAGGGTTGCGATCGGCAACGGGCTTCATTCGGAGTGAGTTGGGCCAGCGGGTGCGGCTCCGGAGGACCCCAGAAGTCATTTTCTTAGAAGATCACTCGATTGAGCGGGGCAACCGCGTCCTTTCGCTGCTCAACCAACTTAACCAAGAGCGTCAAGCCCACTCAGAAGAAGACGATTTAGACGCTCAAGAATAGACAAGTTGCTTCAATGTTTCTGATATTTAGGAACGGGAATTAAACAAATTCACGTTGGCTAACGAAATATACAGAGAATTCATGCCAAATTTCGTTGTCTGTGCTACTCGTATTGTCCGGATGTGGTCTGGTCGGCATCGAATCATTTTATGGGCGTCATCCCACCTCATTTACTTGCAAGGGAGAGAGCAGCGTGACGCAAGCAACGGTCAATGCCAACTACAACAACAGTCTTAATCAACTAAACACGACTGACGAGTTACAAGCAGTTCTGGGTCAAATCGAAGCTGAGCTATGTAACAGTGAGATTTACCAGCGTGTTGTTGCAAATTTGCAGGCACTTCCCACTGAGATTGGGCAACGTGTACAGCGAATGATGCGTGCAATTGCCCGCGAAGCCATTTGCACAACCGCACGTAATCTCTCAACGCAATTGCCAGCACCGATTGAGCCACAATCTGTTAGTGCCGTTTCAGAGGCGATCGCCAACACACCGATCGCAACTGCTGAGCCAAAGGTTAAGCACATCACTCATCCCAAACCGCCTGCACCACCGCTAAAGAGGGCAACAGTCGCCACTAAAAAAGCGAAACCACTGAGCAAAAAAGAGAAAGCCGCGATCTCCGCTCGTCAAGCGTGGGAAGAACAGTTGCAGGAGATTGTGGGTCAACTGCGAGAAGCACGATTAGCCAAATCACTCTCGCTCGATCATGTCCACCTCCGCACTCAAATTCCCGTTTACCAACTAGAAGCCCTCGAATTAGGCGATCTTCATCGGTTGCCTGAGCCAATCTATATTCGCGGATTTATTCGCCAGATTGGCAATGTACTGGGGTTAAATGGCGTCGATTTAGCGAACCGCTTGAGTTTGCCAGACACGATGCAAACCGTATTACCCAGTTGGCAAACGCCTTCAAAGATAAAAACGGGTGGTGTTCACCTACACCCTGCCCACTTATATGTCGGCTATGCCGCACTCATGGCTGGTGGAATGGGTTGGGTGTCTTATCAAATGGCCCCGAAGATGACCCCACAGTCAACCCCTGGTGGGTCGCTCACAGCCCCCAGTGAGGTACAACCCGCTGACAAGGCAGCTCAGAGCGATCGCGGTCAGTCGCAAGTGTCACAGGCAGGCGGAACGTTGCCAGTCAATATCGCCCCCCCGGAAAATGCCTCGGCCTTACGATAAGTCTGGCGCAATCAACAGTTGGGGGCTACAGCCCCCTTTGAGACTGCCTTTCGATAGGCACACGATCTCAAACCACACCTGCCTCTGGGAAATCGAGCCATTACTCGGTACGCTAGACCATGTCACTTAATTGTGCGAACCACCGATGCTAACGGATATTGACTCGCTTTCGCTGGCTCAGCAGGTTGCTCAAATGGTCATCGTGCGAGCTTCAGGCTACCTGTTTGATCATCAGATCCAATACCCTGCGTGGGAACCTCCAGCGGCGATTTTGCATGACTGGATTGCCAACCGGGGCGTTGGGGGAGTCATTCTCTTAGGCGGTAGTGCCGCCGAGCTGGCTTTAAGAAATCAGCAGTTACAGGCGTGGGCACCGATCCCGCTCTTGATTTCTGCGGATATCGAAGAAGGGGTCGGACAACGGTTTAGCGGCGCGACCTGGTTTGCCCCACCGATGGCACTTTCAGACATTGCCAAGACCGATTTAGCCAAAGCAATCGATTATGCTCGCCAGATGGGTGCGACGATCGCCCAGGAAGCCCTTGCGATCGGCATCAATTGGGTTCTTGCTCCCGTTGTGGATGTCAACAATAATCCGGCGAATCCGGTGATTAACGTACGGGCATTTGGGCGATCGCCAGAGCAGGTCAGCCAACTCACAACGGCCTTCATTCAAGGTGCGCAACAATACCCGGTTCTAACAGCGGCAAAACATTTTCCGGGGCATGGCGACACAGCGGTTGACTCCCACCTTGAGTTGCCTGTGTTGCAGCACAGTCTAGCGCGGCTTGAGAGTGTCGAGTTGCCACCCTTTAAGGCAGCGATCGCGGCGGGTGTAGATGCGGTGATGAGCGCGCACCTGCAAATCCCCGTGTGGGATGCTGACTTTCCGGCAACGCTGTCGGCCCCAATTTTGACAGAAGAGTTACGTCACAAGCTGGGGTTTGAAGGTTTGATTGTGACGGATGCTTTAATTATGGGAGCTGTCGCAAATCGCTATGGTGCCAACGAAGCGCCCGTTTTGGCGGTTAAAGCCGGGGCAGACGTTTTAATGATGCCCATCGATCCGGTCGGCGCAATTGCAGCGGTGTGTGCGGCGGTTGAAGCCGGGGAGATTGCACCAGAACGGATTCGTGCGTCGGTTGAGCGGATCTGGCGAGCCAAGCAAAAGGTCTGTGGCAACGCTCCTGTGGAAAGTAGCCCTCATGCCTGGGAAGCGATCGCCCCGCACGTTACGGCTGAGCACCTGACCAGCCACCTGGCCCAACCGGTAACGCGCACCCTCGCAGCCGATATTTTAGAGACTTCACAACAAGTCCACTTGCCCATCATCTCTCGGTTACATCAGCCTAAATGGACTGAGCAGTCGCGCAACCTGATCTTGATTGATCGGGCAACCGATTGTGATTACTTAACCCATAGCACCCCCGCGATCGCACTTCCCAAATCGCAAGGTTATCAGCTCCAGTTGATCGATAGCTGCACGCCCGACTTTCCCTTTGGCATGGTCGATGCTCAACACTGGCAACCCACGCTGATGCAACTCTTTATTCGAGGCAATCCCTTTCGGGGCAGCGCTGGCTTAAACGACACCGCCCGTGCCTGGTTTCAGTTTTTACTCCAATCTGATCAACTGCAGGCGTTAGTGATTTATGGCAGTCCCTACGTGGTGGATGCGTTCTTGCCAGAACTCCCTGCTGACGTGCCTTACGTGTTTACCTATGGCCAAATGCCAGAAGCCCAAGCGATCGCCCTCACAGCCCTTGGTCTAAAGGCATAGTCGCAAATTTCTCTAGACTTCACTCTGGTTTTGCAGCGTCTTCTCTACCTGGCAGAGTTAGCTTGGCAAACCATTAGGCGAGATCGCCCCTGGTGCTGACACAACCGTACAAGAGAAGAGGCTTTACAAGCGCGATCGCCACTCAACCTAGATCAAGCCTTTCTCCTTCATCAGCGGGATAAGCAATGACTTCAGATTTGCTCCCCAGCTATGAGAAGAATCGAGAAACTTTTCGCGCAGTTCCAAACTACCTTGCCGTTTTTGAGCAAAAAACTCGGGGTCATTCTTCAACTTTAAAAACGCGTTGTAGTAGCCATCCACATCATTTGGCTCAATTGCGATGACTCCCGCTTCCATAATTGGCAAATCATTACACACCGTTGAAGCCACAACAGGCCGCCCTGCTAGCAACCCTTCCACCACCACCTTGTTAAACCCTTCCACAAAATCGCTTCGGGTTGGAGCTGTCACCACATGGCTTTGGCGGAAAAAGTCTCGCATTTGAGCCTTGTTGCAATGCCCATGACACACAAAAAAGGAATCAACCCCAGCCGCGATCGCGGCCTTTCGTAGAGCCTCTAGCTCAGTACCATTGCCACACAGATCAATTCGCACATCGTCAATACCTGCATTGGCAAAGCGTTTTGCAATCTCTAGCAGGTCGTAAACACCTTTGTTCGTTTCGATCCGCCCAACATAGAGAATGCGAAAGGGCGATCGCGCTGAATCCATCACTTCTACGCCTTCAAACTGGCTGCGACGGTAGTAGGGAAAACAGCGTAACACCGGACGGTTATGGTGATTGGTCAGCTCAATCACCTGCTGGCGAATCTCTTCTGAGACAGCGAGACTGGCAATACAGTCTTTAATGAAAAGGTCGCGCCCTAAATGCAGTAGGGTCTTGTGAATTTTCTTCTGCGGTTCATACTTTAGCCACAGAACACAGTGCAAGGTCGGAACAATTTGAATGCCAAAAAACCGAAGCCAGCGATAAATAAACCAGGGAACCGCTGTGCTGACAACGGCCACATCAGCTCGATGGCGTATGGCTGAGCCAATAAACCGGAGGCCATAAATCAATCGCCCCAGGTAATACAGCAGAGCAGAGGCCTTTTGATAGGGAATCTTACGATGCTCAATCGTAAAAGCACCTTGCTTTAACGTGCCATACCGATGGTTATAAGAAATGACATACGCTTCTGCCCCTAGTTCTTTGCAGACCTCATAAAACTGAGCAGAGTAAGCAACTGAAACCTGAATTGGGTCATCGATACCGCTTGCCCACTGCTTGTAGGTTTCCATTACGTTGCCACAACCCGCCTCGTAGATAATTCTGAGAGGTCTCATTCATGCACTCCAGAAAAGTAGGTTCAGACAAAACTCTTAACAGTAACCAAAAGTATAACCAGCTAATTGCTGCCCCATTGCTGAGTTGGCAGAAAAGACAGGCTGGAAACATCAAGACTTCACAAAATCCCCCCAATTAATATTTTTTCAATACGATATTTACATCACCTAAATACTCTGACTGATTAAATTTTCTCTGCAAATAAAACCATAAGAGTATCTGCTAATTGTGGGCATTCTGAGCTAAAATTCCTGCACCAGCATAGACTTCTAAAGTAAAGCCCTCTGGGAGTTAGAGGATTTAAGCAGAGAACTATTTTGGCTCTCACACTTTTCAACCATCTCTCCAAAGCCCCGCTCAAAATTTGTCGTTGAAAGAATATTATTTCAATAGATTTCTTCTAGCTTCAACCTCCTCTCAAAAACATCTTTATTGAGTCATTCTGGGCATACTCATTTGAGAAAGATCAGAGCGTCTGGCAGGTTGAAATTACTTCTTGAAACTCTTTTGCAAAGTCAATCCGTAAGCTCAAAGAGTTTCCGTACTGCAGAAAAAGACGTTGTATCAATCTTCAGTAGCCAGTGAGTAGTGACAATGCAACAAACATATACTCCGCCTGCTTATCACTGGAACCGATCGCGAGGAGTGCGTTACGTGTCCTCAATCCGCGTTATTCCCCCACAGCAGCCCCACGATCAGACAGAGCTACGACCCGTGGCCTTAGGCCTTACCCAGCAACGGCTTGAAATCATTTCCTTTAGGCTCACTCATCGCATTCAAATCCTATGAAAATCGTTGAGAACACGGCTTCTACACTCAAGTTAAAAGCTCAATTTCAAACTCTAGGAACATTTGGCGTACTCTTTGGTCTGCCTTTTTTGGTTGGCGGCATCATTGCAGCATTGACCATTGGGCAGCGTTCCCTACTAACGTGCGATCGCCTCGAACCTAAACAAGTTGAGTGTGAGTTAAAGACAAACAGCTTTTTGGCAGAACGGACAATGCGAATTCCAGTTGGGCATTTGCAAGGGGCAGAGGTCGAAGTCAATGATGGGGATGACGGGGATACCTACCGGGTGGCTTTAATCACCCAGGGAGGACGAGTGCCGTTAACTGAGGTTTACAGCGCTGGAATTGGCTTTAACCACCGGGGTAAAGTTGAGCAGATTAACGCCTTTTTGCAAAATCCAGAGCAGATGACCCTGACGGTGCAAGAAGATTACCGTTGGTTTGCGTACCTCTTTGGTGGCATCTTTGTGATTGTAGGGGGTGTCATTGTTTTCGCATCACTCACAGCGCCCTTTCCGGTTGATTGCACCTTCGATAAACGCAGTGGACAGGCAAAGCTGAGACAACGAAGCCTGATCGCAACCCACGTGCAAGAGTATCGACTTCATGAAGTCAAAGAAGCACGATTAGTAGAATCAACCGACAGCGATGGCGATACAGTCTATCGCGCCCAACTTGTACTGCGATCGGGCAAGGAAATTTCCATCGACTTTTTGGGAGCGGTGGCTGACAAACAAAACATTGTCGATGTCATCAATACGTTTCTGAATCCGCGACGTTGAGCCAACCGCCTCAATCTCTCCTCTAAGGGTCTGAGCCGGTTGAGCAGACAGTAGCCAGTCAATACCGAGGTGGGAATGCAAAACCTATACCTACTCAGCTTGAATTGATGATTGACTAGGCGAGGTCTGTCTCAACGGCTTGTCTTGTTCATAAACAAACTCAGGATGTTTGAGACTCAGTTCTGCTTTTTGCAGTTCTGCACCGAGATAGAGGGCATGCTCGACCTGTAGGCCAGGGCTAGCTGTTGCAATTTGCTGGTAAAGTTGCTGCGCCGTTTTACCAGAGTGGCAGTTGACGACTTCACCCGACCCTGGCGTCATGTGCTCAACCAAAATTTCGTCAGCCTGAAGTGTGATCACAAAACTCCCCGATGGGTCGCTGTAGTCTCGCTGTTGACAAATTTTGGGATATTGCGTGGCAATGATGCGATCGGCATTTTCCCAGCAGTCATCGTAAATGTGGGCACTTTGACTGACGGTAATTAATGGCCCCAAGGTGAGCGATCGCCCAGACCGCTCTTGAATTTTGTCGCGCAAGTGCTGTTGCAAAGCCCGTAGACCAATCGCATTCGCAACCCAGGCTGAGAACATATCATTGCTACGAAAGGTCGCCGTTAAGGACAACTCACCATCTACAATCCGCGTCCAAATGTGGTTTAAGCAGGGGGGATTCGCCGCTTCCGCATCTTCTTGCGGATCCCACAGTGACATCACTGCCCGCGCCGAGTTGGGGTCTGCCGTCAACTTGTGAATCACCTGTTTAATCTGGTCTCGGTGAAACCACGATCGCAGTCGTTGCCCATAAGTGTATTTCACCCCCTCTTCGGGATGGGCATCATCGAGAATTTGGGCGACGTACTGCTCCACAAACGGGCGATCGACGGGCAGATAGTTCGGCTCTGGAAAGTAGAAATTCTCAGGTTCATGGGTGACGATCGCGGTCAGGTCGATCAACTCTTGCCAGTGCCCGTCATACCCATTCGGGCGAATCGTGCCAGTTGTCTTAATCCGATGAATGATTTTGACCCAGGTTTCGGCGATCGTCCGCCCTTCGATGCGATGTCCATAGCGTGGCCCTGGCAACACGGTTGGCTGTACCTGGTGCAGTGGCAGTCTAAGTTGAGGTTCGCCCCAAGGCTCTAAACCAGGACGCTGAGCCAACTCTTTGACCAGCCGCACCGCTTCACGGCCAGAGGTGGCTTCGTAAGTCGCGATCGCCTGTCGGAGTTGCTCTAAAACCGCCTTTGGAATTTCGGCATCAATGTAGCCAGTGATTTCTGAGTTCACGACCCAACAGGGTTGTCCGGTATCGCTTATCCCTTCTCGAAACCCCTCTGCAAAGAAATCGAGCAAACAACGACTCGCGCCTGCATTGCGATCTTCGCGGGTGCCATTCATCACCACCAGGTAGCGCACGTGAGGGTTAGCCAGCAAATTTCGCAATAAGAAGCTAATGCCACGGGTCGGGCTGTAGAGTTGCCCGATCGCGGCAAACTCGCATGGTTCTAAGTGTCGGGCTACTGCTTGTTTTAACGTCCAACCTGTAACAATTGCCGTCTGCCCCGTACCACAAACAATCTGATTGTTCTTAAACAGAGGCTTATATTGAAATTCAAGCGCAGGTTTTGCCGTTACCATTCACTTTGCCGTTACCACTCTTAAACAAGACGAAAAACAAAAGATAAATTTGCCGTCACAAGTCTAGTAGATACAAAGATTTAAGTCCAGAAAGCCAACCTCAAAAAAATTGAAGTGATTGCTGCTTGCTCCCATATTTTCACTAGCGATTAATACTACATGGAGTGTTGTAACTGGAGTTTAGACTAATCCAAAAAATACGTCACATTTAGAGGTGCAAACAGCCGTTCGCCCTTACGTATAGTGGAAAAGTGCATTTAGTCTAAAGTCCAAATTGGAAAGTACCTGGCTTTTTGCAAGTTTTTTGACAAATTTTAAAAACCTCTCTCTAGCTAGCTAAACTCTTGGGTAGCAGCTAGATCTTGCACACGGGATTATCTGAGTCTAGATACTAATCGGCACAATCAACCGCTTCCGGGATAAATTTGCCAGCCACCATGCGATCAATAATTTCGGCAACCTGCTCCGTTTGCTCTAGCATCGCCAGATGTCCACAAACGGAAATCTCCGCCACATTAAAGCCACACTCACCAAACGAAGGATGAAAACTCGCCAGGTGATGCACGTAGCGCAGTTCCATAATGCGATCGTTCGCACCCGCAATGAAATAGACAGGCTGCTTGAGTTGGCTCACCACCAAAGGCAACTGGTGTACCTCCGCTTCGGTTGTTGATTCGAGCAGGGCACCCAGCGCCGCATCGGGATGAGCCGTGACAAAATCCATCAACCGTTGCTTGCCCCACTTACGGTGGATCTTTTGCGTCACACTCGCTCGCGCAAACATAACATCCAGTAAGGGCACATAGCCTAACCAACGGGGGCGCAGCTTGACAAGTTGTTGACCCGCCGAACGAAAGCGCTCAAACTCTTCTTTGAGATAAATGCCACCGCCTGCATTCAGGCAAATCACCCCTTTGACCAGTTGCGGAAATTGGCTGGCGGCCCACAGCGCAATGCTGCCCCCCAAGGAATGCCCAACTAACCAGGCATTTTTAATTTGTAATGCTTCTAATAAAAGCCCCAGGTCTTCGGCGTAATCTTGAAGACGATAACCGCGCAGAATGGAGTTGCCTGACGAGGCTGTGGGTTGCGATCGCCCAAACCCACGCAAGTCATAAGTTAAACATGAATAATGAGGGGTCAACTGCTGCACCAACGGTTGCCAGTAACACTGGCTCAGCAACCAACCATGCACAAACACGAGGGTGACAGGAGCGCCAGGTGTCTCCGTCAGGTCGTAATCGTGCGAAACTCCCTTTACATCAATGCTCGGCATATCTCTATCCTAGCTTGAGACGGGAGGAGGCTCATACTAACAAATGAAATTTTGCTCCTAACATTGATTGAACGGGCAATCTTAGCCCCGCATGAGCTACACAGCTCGGAGAAAATTTCTTGCCCAAAAACTACGAAGCCTGCAATCTAGTAGGGATGATCAATATTGTCGTCGGCCTAAAAGGCGTTGTCTGACACCTTCCGCAATTTTGGGACCCAAATAATCAGGAATCGTCACCTCATTGGGGCCTAAAAGATAAAGGATCAATCGCGTTCGTCCGCGCCAAACCAGTAAGTTGGCATTCACCACAAGTAGGTCTTCTTGCCAGATAGCATACATCACCTTGTAAAACAAGCCGGGTTGGTTATCTGCCTCAATTAGCAACGCCGGGAGGTGAAACACAGGATCCACATAAAATTCGGTTTCAACCTGCTCCAACCCGGCATCCAGGTTAAACTCCACAGCCAGCATTTCTTCAACTTCAAATCGTCCGGCCAGGGCTTCACGAATCGCACGGCAAACATTTTCGGCTGTTTTTTCAGTCAGGGCTTTGCCGCTGCGCGACACTATCAGCTTAATAAATACCAGCATGGGCGGGTAAATCTGCCCATACAAGCTCAAGCTATGGATCGTCAGACCATAGGCCGCCAACACCCCAAAGATGTCACTTAACAAAAAAGATTGGTTACGATAAGCAAAATGGAGGGCGCTCTTCGTGCCTTCTGGTTTCAACTCAATCACAGCCTGTCGCGTCTTATAGAGCTGATAGGCAAGCCGCAAATTTTGCAGTTGGATCTCACTACTGACAAACTGCTCATAAAATTGTGGAAACGCCCGGTTGAAACGTTTCAACAACTCAATTGTGGATGACTTTAAGCCCAAAGCCATGGCAAAAATTATTTAGTGACGTTAAGAGCTTGTTTTTTGATCCGCGATCGCGATGCAAGTAACAAGCTATCAGGTTAATGTAGTCTATCGGTCTTTCAACCATTATGACGGGGTCTGACGATTGAAAACGCTTTTCTCGGCGATCGCTCAAGTCAGCACTCAAATTTCATAGACTGGACAAAGCGTATACTATCTACTGTTATCTAGTACTCTCTACCTTAGCGGCTCTTACATGGGTTTTTGGAAAAGCCTATTTAGTAGTTCTGATGTCCCTTCCACCGCAAAATCAGAGCAAGTGGAAGCATTGACGGCAAACCCTGCCGACGAACGTGCTTCTACGCGCATCTATTTCAGTACAGATCGGGACATTGATTTATATGAACTGGAAGAATTATGCGATGCGGTTGGCTGGTCGCGTCGTCCTTTACGAAAAGTAAAGAAAGCAATTCAACACAGTTTTTTGGTTGTCTCCATGTGGGAGCAACGTGGCAACAGCAAACGCCTGATTGGTTTTTTGCGGGCCACTTCTGACCACGCTTTTAACGCCACCATTTGGGATGTTGTTGTGCATCCTGACTTTCAGGGAAAGGGTTTAGGCAAAGCTTTGATGAAGCAAGTCATCAAAAAGTTAAGGAGTGAAGACATCAGCAACATTACTTTATTTGCTGACCCCCAGGTAGTCGATTTTTATCGAGGGCTGGGGTTTATGTCTGACCCAGAAGGGATCAAAGGCATGTTTTGGTATCCTGATTAATCGGTTTAAGCGAGTCTGGTAGGCAACCCTGTTATTCTCTATCGCGTAGAAATAGCTGGGAAATCAGATTTTTTTGGGTGCAGAAAAACTTCTTCAAGCAAACTTCACTCAAACCCTGCTTAAGAATTTGTTCTTACAAAGATCCCCGACTTCTTTAAGAGGCCGGGGATTTTGCTGATGAAAAGTGGTACGTGAGAATGGCCACTTCTCGACTTCAACAGCTAAGGATCACGAATTTAATAAATTTGCAAACTGTACGGGCGGGTTTAGCAGACCGATCTGCACCCTGGAATGGATTGAACGGCAAAACCCACCCCTACCAAACATCAAACTTATTTAATTCCCATTCCTAAGCAAGGCTTTCTGCCGAAGAAACAACGGATGGCTTTGTCATGGTTTTGAGGATTCGCTCTGCCATTTGAGGCGGCGTTAGCCCCAAATCAGCTTTCGACTCGTCGGGAGTAGCGTGATCCACCAAAATGTCAGGCACCCCGATCCGCTGCATGGAGACGGTTAGGCCTGCATCGAGAATTGCTTCTGCAACGGCTGAGCCAAACCCACCAGGCAGGCAGCCCTCTTCGAGCGTGACCACACGACCAATTTTCTCAGCCAAAGGTAAAATCAGCTCCGTGTCAAGCGGTTTGGCAAAACGGGCATTGACTACAGTGGCTTCGATACTGTGTTCATGCAGAATTTCGGCCACTTGCAGAGCGGGATAAACCAGCGAACCGTAGGCAACCAGCAGAATGTCATCGCCCTGGCGCAACACTTCACCCTTACCAATTTCGAGAGGTTCCCAGCCTTCTTCCATAAGGGGCACACCGTAGCCGTTGCCACGCGGGTAACGCATCGAGATCGGGCCATTGTGCTCAATCCCCGTCACAACCATGCGCTGTAACTCAGCTTCATCTTTGGGTGCCATCAACACCAGATTGGGGATGCAGCGTAAGTAAGCAATGTCATACATCCCCTGGTGCGTCGGGCCATCAGCCCCCACAATTCCGGCGCGATCGAGGCAGAAAAAGACGGGCAGATTTTGAATGCAAACGTCGTGAATGATCTGGTCAAAGGCTCGTTGCAAAAAGGTCGAGTAAATCGCCGCAACTGGACGCATGCCCTCACAGGCTAAGCCTGCTGCCAGAGTCACCGCATGTTGCTCAGCAATGCCTACGTCGATGTACTGATTGGGCACCCGCTTTTGCAGAATATCCAGCCCCGTACCCGTTGCCATCGCGGCAGTAATGCCAATCACGCGGGGATCGTTTTCGGCCAGGGTTGACAGGGTTTCGCCAAAGACTTTGCTGTAGCCGGGGGGCTTGGGCTTGCTAGACGGAATCGCCTTCCCCGTTGCCAGGTTAAAAGGGGATTGCGCGTGGTAGCCAACCTGATCTTGCTCGGCCACTTCGTAGCCTTTGCCCTTAGTAGTCGCAACGTGAAGCAACACTGGACCTGGCGTTTTATGGGCTTGCTGAACGGTATGGAGCAGTTCTTCTAAATTGTGTCCATCGACCGGACCAATATATGTAAAGCCTAATTCTTCAAATACAGCACCCACTTTAGGCACAGCCAGCCGTTTCATCCCTTCTTTAATGCGCCCTAGCTCCGGAGAGAGAGAGTCGCCGACAAATGGTAAATGCTTAAATTGTTCTTCTAAATTGTCGGAAATAAATTGCATGGGCGGGCTAAGGCGCAACTTGTTGAGATAGCGCGGGATCGCACCCACGTTAGGCGAAATTGACATTTCATTGTCATTTAAGACCACCAGGAGGTTAGTTTTTGGCAGATGCCCCGCATGGTTAATTGCTTCTAGGGCCATGCCGCCCGTCAAAGCACCGTCACCAATCACCGCCACGACTTTATATTTTTCGCCTTGCATATCACGGGCGATCGCCATTCCAAGGGCGGCTGAGATACTGGTCGAAGCATGGCCTGCCCCAAAATGGTCAAAGCGGCTTTCGCAACGTTTTAGATAACCCGCTACTCCGTTTTTTTGACGCAGCGTGTGAAAGCGTGAGTAGCGACCAGTGATGAGTTTATGGGGGTACGCCTGGTGGCCGACATCCCAGATCACCTTGTCGCGATCGAGATCAAGCGTTTGATAGAGAGCCAGAGTTAGCTCAACAACGCCCAAACCGGGGCCGAGGTGACCTCCACTCGCGGCGACCGTTTCTAAATGTTTTTCACGAATTTGGCGAGCAATCTGTTGAAGCTGGTAGACTGACAAGCCGTGGAGTTGGTTAGGGTGAGTAATTTCACTCAGATGCATACAGGGGATATCCTCACGGAACAAGTGGGTTTTGCTTTACCTTTATCAATTTAGTGAATTTCGTCACTCTAAAGTTTTTAAGAAGCATTGAGCAACTGGTGAAAAGTTTAGAAAACACCGAGTAGGTTTAGCTCCTAAACATTTTGCCTGTTTTTGCAGAATTTCTTATGCTTGAGGGTGGGCGATCGCTCGATTGATCCAGGCGATCGCGTTAACGCGGATTGTTCAAAGCCAGCGCACGATTCATTTAAGCGGCAGATACAATGACAGCCAAAATGAGATAATGGCAAAAGCCAATCGCCGCAACTCTTGCCTCCGTCTTTCATGCTGGAGCTTTTAACCCCCTTCACCGCAAAGGAATTTTAAGGAGTTTACGTTGATTACCACCCGCTTAAAAACAACAAAATCAGAAGAAATTTTTGCCGCCGCACAAAAATTAATGCCTGGCGGCGTTAGTTCACCTGTAAGAGCATTCAAGTCTGTTGGGGGGCAGCCAATCGTCTTCGATCGCGTGCAGGGTGCCTATGCCTGGGATGTCGATGGCAACCAGTACATCGACTACGTTGGCACCTGGGGACCTGCGATTTGTGGGCATGCCCACCCTGAAGTCATCAAAGCCTTACATGAAGCTCTCGAAAAAGGTACAAGCTTTGGCGCACCTTGCCAATTAGAGAACGTGCTTGCCGAAATGGTGATTGATGCCGTGCCTAGCATTGAGATGGTGCGGTTTGTGAATTCTGGTACCGAAGCTTGTATGGCGGTTTTGCGCCTGATGCGCGCCTTCACTGGGCGCGAGAAGGTGATCAAGTTTGAGGGCTGCTACCACGGTCACGCCGACATGTTTCTTGTGAAGGCTGGCTCTGGGGTCGCAACGTTGGGTCTGCCTGACTCACCTGGTGTTCCCAAATCTGCTACAGCTAGCACTCTGACTGCGCCCTTCAACAATCTCGAAGCGGTTAAAGCATTGTTTGAAGAAAATCCCGGTGAGATTGCCGGGGTAATTCTTGAACCAATCGTGGGCAATGCCGGGTTTATCCCCCCTGATGCTGGCTTCTTGGCGGGTCTGCGTGAACTAACTCAAGAGCATGGTGCCCTGCTCGTCTTTGATGAGGTGATGACTGGCTTTCGGATTGCTTATGGGGGTGTGCAAGAAAAATTTGGCATCACGCCTGACCTGACAACTCTGGGCAAAATTATTGGTGGTGGCTTGCCTGTTGGTGCTTACGGGGGTCGCAAAGAGATTATGCAAATGGTGGCACCCGCTGGTTCGATGTACCAGGCTGGCACCCTGTCTGGCAACCCACTCGCGATGACGGCTGGCATCAAAACGCTGCAACTGCTGCGTCAACCTGGTACTTATGAGTACCTCGATCGCATCACCAAGCGCTTAGCCAACGGTATGTTAGCGATCGCCAAAGAAACCGGGCACGCGGGTTGCGGTGGTTCGATCAGCGGCATGTTTGGCTTCTTCTTCGCTGAAGGTCCGGTTCACAACTACGAAGACGCTAAAAAGTCAGACTTGCAGAAGTTCAGCCGCTTCCACCGAGGCATGTTAGAGCATGGCGTTTATCTCGCTCCGTCTCAGTTTGAGGCAGGTTTCACTTCGCTGGCGCATACCGACGAAGATATCGACAAGACCCTAGAAGCGGCACGAGCTGTGATGTCGAGTCTTTAGTCCGCAAGAGCGGCGGCGCGACCTTTGGTCTGCCCTCACCTGCTTCAACCTCTACAGAGGTTTGCTTACAACACTGGGACTTGAGGGAGTTCGTCGCGGCATCAATGTTATCAGCCATCAGGTTGCAAAAAGCCCTAGCCTTCAAAAGCCAGGGCTTTTTGGCATTTAGGGGCCATTTGTCTGACATACCGAACATTCTTTAGTTCATCTTAAAGTTAGCTGTCATTCTCAAAATGCCTCTCTAAGATAAGAAGAACAGGCAGCTAAGCCCCAATGCCCTAAAGTCAAGGTCAAACAGATTCAGTCTCCAGAGAATTTTTTAGGGTTTCTGCTGGTTGCTAATCTTGTCCGTTTTGTTTATCGCTTCAGATTGATTGACTGGTAGTTGGGGCGAGTTGCTAACTGAGATCGCGCCCTTGCGATCGCTGCACACTCAAACCAGGAGTCACCCATGACTACTACACAAAACCCGTTAGGTCAGATCGGGCAACTCGGTCAAAGTATCTGGATGGATAACTTGACCCGTGACTTAGTTCAATCGGGTGAGTTGACGCATCTGATTGAAACCCGTAACATTCGCGGGATCACTTCAAACCCGGCCATTTTTGAAAAAGCAATTGTCGGTAACAAAATCTATGACGAGGCGATCGCGGCAGGCGCACGCTCTGGCAAATCGCTGCTTGAAATTTATGAATCCCTCATTTTTGATGACATTCGCAATGCGTGTGACTTGCTGCTGCCTATTTACGAATCCAGCAACGGTTTAGATGGCTACGTCAGTATTGAAGTGCCCCCCACGATCGCCCTCGACACTGAGCAGACCATTCTCGAAGCGCGGCGGTATTATGCGGCGATCGGTCACCCGAATGTGATGATCAAGATTCCGGGAACAGCAGCTGGCTTACCAGCCGTTGAGCAAGCGATCAGCGAAGGCATTAACGTTAATGTCACATTGCTTTTCTCGGTGCAGAGCTATGTTGATACCGCTTGGGCTTACATCCGTGGCTTAGAGCGGCGCGCTGCAGCGGGGCAGGATGTCAGCAAAATTGCCTCAGTTGCGAGCTTCTTTCTCAGCCGGATTGATACCAAAGTAGATGGCTTGCTCGACAAAAAACTGGAGACTGCGACTGACCCAGCTGTGCGCAGCAAGCTAGAGGCGATCAAGGGCAAAATCGCGATCGCCAATGCTAAGGTTGCTTACCAAAAATATAAGGAAATCTTCCAATCAGGTAGCGACACCCCAGAAGCGAGTCGTTGGCAAGCCCTCGCCGAAAAGGGGGCTAAAGTGCAGCGGTTGTTATGGGCCAGCACGGGCACCAAAAATCCGAACTACAGTGATGTGATGTATGTCGATGAGTTGGTAGGGCGCGATACAGTCAATACGCTCCCACCCTCTACAATCGAAGCGTGCGCCGATCACTGCAACGTGGGCGATCGCATTGAGTTAGATGTGCAGGCAGCCTACGCCGTGATCGAGCAGCTCAAGGATCCGGATGTTGGCATCAACCTCGACACCGTTATGGAGGAACTACTCGACGATGGAATTGACAAATTCATCCAACCCTTTAACTCGTTGATGAAATCGTTAGAAGACAAAGTTAGTCAGCTCGCTACGGTATAGCGATCCCAGCGGAGCCAAATCGTATGCTGACCAGAGTGTAAGGTTAGCCTTTACGTTTCCTTGCACTCTGAACTTCTAAAAATTAAATCTTCCCAGTGAAATGCCCCCTCACTGACGAAATTGGGCAGAAATTAGGCAAAGAGCGGTTGACTCAAATTGGGCGATCGCATCGCTCCTGACAATTGCCCGACTTTCCTAGCCGATCCCGATTCACTCCTGCTGTTGTTGCTCCCCTAAAAAGTCGCCTATGGTTGCCCTGATCGAAAACCCCTTCCGCGTTGGTCTTCAGCAAGACCGCATCCCAGAACCTCAGATTATTGTCATTTTTGGCGCATCGGGTGATCTCACCCAGCGCAAGCTCGTGCCAGCACTTTACCAAATGAAGCGTGAGCGCCGCCTTCCCCCAGAAATCACGATTGTTGGTGTCGCTCGGCGTGATTGGAGCCACGACTACTTTCGTGAGCAGATGCGCGAAGGGGTGGAGCAATTTGGCAGCGGTCTAGGGCATGAATCCACCTGGAACGAGTTTGCCAGAGGGCTTTATTACTGTTCAGCGGATATGGATAATCCCGACAGTTACCAGAAGCTCAAGCATTTTCTGGAAACCCTTGATGAGCAACGCAACACACGAGGAAATCGCGTTTTCTACCTCTCTGTTGCCCCCCGCTTCTTTGCCGAAGCGATTCTACAACTGGGCGCGGCAGGCATGATTCAAGATCCAAAACGGCAACGGCTGGTGATCGAAAAGCCGTTTGGACGCGACCTCAACTCAGCTCAAGCCCTCAACCGAGTCGTGCAAAAAGCCTGCGACGAACGGCAAGTCTACCGCATTGACCACTATCTTGGTAAAGAAACCGTTCAAAACCTGATGGTGTTCCGGTTTGCGAATGCGATCTTTGAGCCACTGTGGAATCGGCAGTACGTTGACCATGTTCAAATTACAGTAGCCGAGACAGTTGGGCTAGAAGGTCGCGCCGGGTACTACGAAACGTCAGGGGCGTTGCGCGACATGGTGCAAAATCACCTGATGCAACTGTTTTGCTTGACTGCAATGGAGCCACCGATCGCCCTGGATGCCGATAGCATTCGCAGTGAGAAAGTAAAAGCCTTGCAAGCGACCCGTCTAGCTGACCTTGAGAACCTCTACAACTCTGCCATTCGCGGTCAGTACACATCTGGTTGGATGAAAGGCCAAGCGATTCCCAGCTACCGCGAAGAAGAAGGGGCTTCTCCCGAATCCACCACCCCAACCTACGCCGCGCTGAAGTTTCACGTCGATAACTGGCGCTGGCAGGGGGTGCCCTTCTACATGCGTACAGGCAAACGGATGCCCAAAAAGGTTTCTGAGATTGCGATTCAATTCAAAGAAGTGCCTTTCTTAATGTTTCAATCGGCGGCGAAACAGGTCAACCCCAATATACTTGCCCTGCGTATTCAGCCTGACGAAGGAATTTCCCTTCGATTTGATGTCAAAACTCCAGGTAACTCGTTACGCACCCGTCCAGTAGATATGGACTTTCGCTATGATTCGGCCTTTGGTCAGCCAAATACTGACGCTTATGCCCGCCTCTTAGTGGATTGCATGTTGGGCGATCAAACGCTCTTCACACGCGGCGATGAAGTTGAAGCGTCCTGGCGCATTCTGACCCCACTGCTGCAAGTGTGGGATGCACCAGCGGCACCTGACTCAATTCCTATGTATGAGGCGGGCACCTGGGGGCCTGTTGAGGCCGAGTTACTCCTCAATCGCGATGGTCGGAAGTGGCGCAGGCTTTAATCGTGCGTTGCAAGTCGTGAAATCACTTGCGTTGTCTGGTTTATCACTTTGATTGCAGTGTCAACCCAACTCCACAACTACATCTAAAGCTTATCTATGACTACAACACCAATTGCGCCTCTGCAACAACCCAAAGATGTTAGCCTGCACGAGATTGAGGAAGAACTCAACTCAATTTGGAATAGTCAAAGCGGCGACATGGCGACGCTAATCGCGACCCGCGCTTCAACCTTCTGCATGATCGTGTACGAGCCAGAAGAGTTTCAGCAGTTATTGGCGATCTTAGGCTTCTACTCAGGCCCGGTCGATGGCATTCATGGCCCCCTCACTAAAACGGCTGTCAATGAAGCGCAGCGGAAGTATGGGCTACACATTACCGGGCGAGTCGATCCAGATACGCTGGCCCGCTTGCGGGAAGAGGTTGCCAAACTGCCACCGGAGCAGATGAAGATTGCTAACCCAAACTTACGTGGGTTTAGTATCAATGACGCGATCTCGGCTCAAAACCCTCGCCGCATTATCACCATCTGTCCCATGTTGGGTGAAGACAAGGGTGTTACTGCAGAAGTATCTGCTTACTGTCCGGTGCAAAAAACCGTTGGCGATCACTTGATCTGCTCAGAGTACATCACGCTGCGCGGCACCAAAGAAGCACTCAATCGGATTGGCGACTTGGTGACATCGCTCTATATCCAAAATCTGCCTAAGTTTCTCTGGTGGAAGGCGACCCCTAACCCTGAGCAAGAGCTATTTCGGCACGTTGTTGCTGCTTGCAACTGCATCATTATGGACTCAAGCTACTTCAGCGACCCAGAGTCAGAGTTCATCAAGATTCAGGAGTTAATCGGGCCTGAAACGTCAGTGGCAGACCTCAACTGGCACCGCTTGCTGCCCTGGCAAGAGCTGACCGCTGAGACATTTGACCCACCTGAGCGGCGTTTGGCCATTTCTGAGATCGATCGCGTCACAATTGACTACGAAAAGGGAAACTCAGCGCAAGCCCTGATGTTTTTAGGGTGGATGGCAAGCCGTTTGAGCTGGGAGCCAATTTCTTACGTCGAGGAGACCGACACCTACGAGTTGAAGCACATCAAGTTTGTGAACCCTCACGGTCGCGAGATTGAGGCCGAGTTAGCCGCAATTCCGACCGCCGACTCAGGTGAAATCGTGGGTGACTTGATTGGTTTACGCTTAGCTTCGACAAACAAGGAAGCCAATTGCGGTACAATCCTATGCTCGGAGACAACGGGCTGTATGCGCATGGAGGCTGGTGGTGCGGCACAGGCCATTCGCACTGAAATGGTAACGGCCATTAACGACCAAAAAGCCGAATTCTTACTCAGTCAGCAACTGCAACGCTGGGGTCGAGAAGTTCTGTACGAAGAAAGCCTTGCTGTTGCCGTCAAAATTTTGAAATTGGCGCAGCCCCAATAGCAATTTGAATGGCGCTTGTAATCGCGGGCGAGCGGAGTGGAGTTGGCAAGACAACCATCACCCTCGCTCTACTTTCTTATCTTTATAAACAAGGGTTTGCAGTGCAATCCTTTAAAGTCGGACCTGATTACATCGATCCGATGTTTCACCAGGCAGCTACAGGTCGGGCCTGTCGCAATCTTGATCCGGTGCTGACTTCTGAGGCGTATGTGCAACACTGCTTTGTCAAGCACAGTCAGACCGCTGATTACACGCTGGTCGAAGGGGTGATGGGCTTATTTGATGGGGCAGCAGCCGAGGTGCAAGCGGCTAAACAATCCCATTTCGCCCAAGAAAACGTCACGATCGCCCCAACCGCTGCCTGGGGTAGCACAGCCCACGTCGCCAAGCTGTTGCAATGTCCGATCGCCCTGGTTGTTGATTGCAGTCGCCTGTCGCACTCGGTAGCGGCGATCGTGCAGGGATATCGCTATTTTGACTCTCAGTTGCAGGTGGTGGGCGTCATCTTAAATCGGGTCGGAAGCGATCGCCATCTCGATCTGCTCCGTTCTGCGCTGGATGAGATTGGGGTACCCGTTTTGGGAGTGGTGCGGCGACAGACTGCGATCGCGATTCCGGATCGACACTTGGGGTTAGTCCCTACCGATGAACTGCCCCAACTCACAGCCCTTTTCACCGAACTCGCAGAATTAGCCGCCACCAGTTTTGATTGGGATGCTTTACTGCCGCTTTTGGCTGTCCCTCCCAAGGCGGCTACACAAGCTGAGAGTGACCAACTAGAGCTTCCGCTATTGTCAGAGCCGCCCCAACCGCCCCGTGTGCGAATTGCGATCGCCCGTGATGCGGCGTTTAACTTCTACTACCCCGATAATTTGGACTGGCTGACGCAGTTGGGAGCCGAGCTAGTTTTCTGGAGTCCGCTTACGGACTGTGAATTGCCCAATGTCGATGGGCTTTACTTAGGGGGCGGTTTCCCTGAAATGTTTGCAGCGCAACTCGCCGCGAACAAAAACGTGCGTACCCAGGTCAGGCAGGCGATTTTAGCAGGTCTTCCAACCTACGCCGAGTGTGGTGGGCTGATGTATCTGTGCGACAGCCTGACCACCTTTGCGGGCGAGGCCTTTCCAATGGTGGGGGTGTTGCCAACCCAGGTTGTGATGGGGCAGAAGCTAACTCTCGGCTATCGACAGGCGATCGCCACCACAAACACCAGCCTGATTACTCAGAACCAATCCCTCTGGGGCCACGAATTTCATCACTCGCACCTGACCCAACCACCTCAAGCACCGATCTTTCGCTTTACTCACCCCCCATCCCTAACGGAAGGCTGGCAGCTCCTCAACTTACATGCGTCTTACCTGCATCTTCACTGGGGCGCAACCCCCGAAATTCCACGCCGCTTTCTGGCACAGTGCCAACAATTTCAAGCAACTCGTTTATATAACCATAGTCATCCTAGTTAGGACGAGAGCTGGCTGGGGCGCTCCCCACTCCCCACTCCCCTACTCCCCACGCCCCTACTCCCCACTCCCCCACTCCCAACCTCCTAAGTCACCCGGCGACAGCTATAACTAACGCAACGATCGCCGCGCCACCTGACTCAACCAATCCACCACAAAGGTCAACATCACAAAGCCCGTTAGGGTCACGGTAAGCCCCCGATAATCAAAACTGCTCAGTTGCTCGGTTAACACCCGTCCCAAACCTCCAGCACCGACTAGACCGACAATCACCGTTTCTCGCATACAAACCTCCCAACGGTAAAAACCGTAGGCAAGAAAGCGTGGCAAGGTAAGCGGCAACACGCCATAAAGAAACACGAGAGAGGCAGGGGCACCTTGAGCTTTCAGCGCTTCCAACGGTCGCACATCCAGGTTTTCAACCACTTCCGCCTGGAGGCGACCCAGAATACCGAGATTATGGATCCCCAGCGCGATCGCTCCTGGCAAAATTCCCGGAAAGACGAGATACAAAATCACAAGTGCCCACACTGGCGCAGGAATGGCGCGACACACCAGCAAAATGAGCCGACTGGCGACGACTCCAGCCCAAGCACTCACTTTGTTTCCACGCGGGTTCCGATTTAGGATTCCTCCCGGTAGAAAGAAGTTTTGAGCGGCTAAAAACGACAGTACGGTGCCGCCCATTGCAGCCAGCGCGATCGCCAAGATAGACATCGCCACCGTATCCACGGCTAACCCCGGCAGTTGGGGCAACAGTGACACATCTGGTGGCCAGCCTGCCCGCCCAATTGCTTGTAGCCGTTGTCCTGTGCGAGGCGACCAGAGCTGTGTGAAATCAGCCTTGATATACCAAAAACATAGGCCACACAGCCCCAAAAAGAGCGCGATCGGCCAGCCTGCCAATAAAGGATTTTCTTGTCCGCGCGATCGCGACTCCTGCTGCAAAGGTGGCCGTTGCCGGATTGTCTGAGACTGGCGCGCCAGGTTTAAGTCGAGCCGACTGGTGCAGCCCCAGCGATGCCGTAGCCACGAGCTTGTGAAATCGACACAACCATTCAACACAATCAGCGCATAGAAAAACGTCCACAACTCCTCGTAGCGCAACGATTCCAAACTGATGCGAATTTCATTACCGAGGCCACCCGCGCCAATAAAACCCAGCAACGCCGAAGACCGGATTGAGCATTCAAATCGGTAAAAGGCGTAAGAGACTAAATTGAGCAATGCCTGGGGCAAAAGTCCGTAGAGAAAGGCACTGGCAGGCACAACACCACTATTGAGCAAGTTATGTAAAGGTTGTCGGGGCGTTTCATCGAGCAATTCGGCAAAGACTTTGGCGGTAATCGCACCAAACGGCAGGGCGATCGCCAGCACCCCCACCAGAGGATCCAGACCAAACAGCCGCACAAACAGCAGCCCCCAAATCACCTCATGAATCGCACGCGGAACGGCTAACAGACCTCGGATTCCCACCCAACTTAGGGGCATCCTACTGTCACCCCGTTGGGGAGAGACCGCCGACCACCACACTTCTGAGCAAAAAATGCCACCGATAAAACCCAGCAGCAAGGCCAGAGTTGTACCACACACCGCATAAGCCAGGGTCTTAAACGTTGCCTCCCAGGTTAAGCGCAAAATCTCGGTCGATAGAGCTGGGTGCAGGCTCGCGATCGCAAACCGCTGAAATTGCTCCCACCCGCCTGGGTTAAATAAGGACTGCCGCAAAATCCCTGCTTGCCACAGAGCCGCCGCGATCGCGCCAAACAACAGCAAGCCCCAGCGCACAACTGGGCTAGCAAAAGGTGACATGGGTTTGGTCAATCCAGGCTGTGACATACGTTTGAACTGGCAAGCCCTTAAATATATCGCAGTCCAGATAGAAAGGCAGAGCGAGCGTCTTCTTTATCTTTGCTTTTTATTTGCTATGCGATCGCACCCGCTAAGCCTTAAAATTCCTGAATGGCGCGTAGAAAAACTGACGAGTAGCAGTGCGAAAAAAAATAATTGCTGGAAACTGGAAAATGTACAAGACTCAGGCAGAGGCACGCATGTTTCTGCACGAGTTTCGAGCTTTTTTAGAGGACACTCCTGAAGATCGCGAGGTTGTCTTGTGTGCCCCCTACACCGCTCTCATGAGCATGTCTCAAGGGCTACACGGTAGTCGCGTGCAGCTAGGTGCCCAAAACGTTCACTGGGAAGAATGTGGTGCTTACACAGGTGAAATTTCCGCCCCAATGCTAACGGAGATTGGCGTGCGGTATGTCATCGTCGGGCACAGTGAGCGTCGGCAGTTTTTTGGTGAAACCGATGAAACGGTCAATCTGAGGCTAAAAGCCGCCCAAGCAGCGGGCATGATTCCAATTCTGTGTGTGGGCGAAACCAAAGAACAGCGCGATACAGGTGAAACCGAGTCCGTCATTTACAACCAGCTTGAAAAAGACCTGGTTGATGTGAAGCAATCTCACTTAGTCATTGCCTATGAACCGATTTGGGCGATTGGTACGGGTGACACCTGCGACGCCAAAGAAGCCAACCGCTTGATTAAGTTGATTCGGCAACAACTTGACGATAGTAGTGTGCCGATTCAATACGGAGGTTCCGTCAAACCGAATAACATTGACGAAATTATGTCGATGCCTGAGATTGATGGTGCGCTGGTCGGGGGCGCTAGTCTCTCAGCCGAAGGCTTTTCCCGCATTGTCAACTATCAGTAATGCCAGCCAACAACGTCTCGTAAATTGCTTTAGTACACTGAGGCGCAAATTTGCATACCATTTCTGTGCTTTGCTGGTCATTTGTCATTCGCAAATCACTAATGACCAATGACTGAAGCTGCAAAGGATAGACAAACTTACGCCGTAAACTACTAGCCGTTTTCTAGCGGTTTGCTGAGTTTTCCTCAATCGGCCATCTTTCTTGCCAAAGCCTACCATTCTTAAAATAGGCTCTATGGCAAGCTAGTTGGCAGGTATTGAAGCGGGAGACTTAGACCATGACATCTTCAACTGGTCGTTGGCAATTTTGGATCGATCGCGGCGGCACGTTTACCGATATTGTGGCGCGTCGCCCCGATGGTTCACTCCAGGTTCACAAACTCCTCTCCGAGAACCCAGAACGCTATCGCGATGCGGCTATTCAGGGAATTCGCGAAATTCTGGGAATCCCATCCCACGCACCGCTGCCCCAAGCGCAAATCGAAGCCGTCAAAATGGGGACAACGGTAGCCACCAACGCCTTACTGGAGCGCAAGGGCGATCGCGTTGTTTTCGTTACTACCCAAGGGTTTCGCGATGCCTTGCGGATCGGCTATCAAAATCGGCCTAATATTTTTGCACGTCACATCGTGCTGCCAGAGCTGTTGTATGAGCGCGTTGTGGAAGTGGCAGAACGCTACACCGCTCACGGCAAAGAACTGTGCCCTGTTAATTTAGAGTTAGCCCAAACAGAGCTACAAGTCGCTTATGAGGCTGGGATCCGAGCTTGCGCGATCGCGTTTTTGCATGGCTATCGCTATCCCAAGCATGAGCAGCAAGTGGCAGAATTAGCCCGGGCGATCGGGTTTACTCAAATCTCGGTCTCACACCAGGTCAGTCCGTTGATTAAGTTCGTCAGCCGGGGCGATACGACGGTTGTTGATGCCTACCTGTCGCCCATTTTGCGGCGGTACGTCAATCAAGTCACCGCTGAGTTAAATCACAATTCTGACGCATCGGCAGCATCGGCTCGGCTATTTTTCATGCAGTCTAATGGCGGGCTGACCGACGCCCACGCCTTTCAAGGCAAAGATAGCATCCTCTCAGGGCCAGCCGGGGGCATTGTGGGGGCCGCACAAACGAGCAAAATCGCGGGTATCGAAAACATTATCAGCTTTGACATGGGTGGCACCTCAACAGACGTTGCCCACTACGCCGGAGCCTACGAACGCACATTTGAGACTGAGGTGGCCGGGGTACGCCTGCGATCGCCCATGATGTCGATTCACACGGTTGCGGCGGGAGGTGGCTCGATCTTGCAGTTTGACGGTAGCCGTTATCGAGTCGGGCCTGAATCAGCCGGGGCCAATCCGGGGCCAGCGTGCTATCGGCGCGGGGGGCCGCTGACGGTGACAGACTGTAATGTGATGCTAGGGCGAATTCAGCCAGATTTCTTTCCAGCGGTGTTTGGCTTAGAAGGTAACGAACCGCTCGACAAAGCTGTAGTTGAGCAGCAATTTTCTCAATTAGCCAGCGAGATCGCGCATGCCACAGGTGACAATCGATCGTCCGAACAGGTTGCGGCTGGGTTTCTGGCGATCGCGGTCGAAAAAATGGCGAGTGCGATCAAAAAAATCTCAGTCCAACGGGGCTACGATGTCACGGAATACACGCTCTGTTGTTTTGGCGGTGCCGGAGGTCAACATGCCTGCGCGATCGCCGATGCGTTGGGGATGCAGCAAATTTTGATTCATCCCTATGCGGGTGTCTTGTCGGCCTACGGCATGGGTCTTGCCGACCAGCGGTTGCTGCGCGAACGTTCGGTTGAAGCCCGACTGACAGATGCCCTCTTACCGGAACTATCCGGCTTGCTGCAAAACCTTTCTGAGGAAGCTCAGGCGAACTTAGAACAACAGGCTGGCGAAGCACTCCAGATTGAAGTTTTACAAAAAGTTCACCTCAAATATGAAGGCACTGACTCATCCCTCGCGGTTGATTTTGGGGCGATCGCAGCGATGCAAGCCGCTTTTCGTCAGGCTCACGACCAGCGTTATGGCTTTGTCGCTGACGATAAAGCCCTCGTTGTCGAAACGATTTCGGTCGAGGTGATTGGGGTCAGCCATCCGATCAATGAGCCGACGTTACCAACTCAACGCCTCGCTCCGCTGGCACCCGTCGCAACTACTCCGGTCTACTGGGGCGATCGCTGGTTACCTACACCGATTTACCGCCGCACCGACCTCTTACCAGGCGATCAGATTTCAGCCCCCGCGCTGATTGTCGAAGCCATTGGCACCAATGTGATCGAACCGGGTTGGCAAGCGCAGTTGAATGAATATGGTCATTTACTCGTTGTCAAAGCGGCAGATGCAACCACCACTGAATCAACGTCCACACCCACCGTTGCAGCCGCATCTCTGTCTCTCTTTGAGCAAGCCCCTGATCCGGTTTTGCTGGAGATTTTCAACCATCTGTTCATGGCGATCGCGGAGCAAATGGGCTTCACGCTACAAAACACAAGCTACTCGGTCAACATTAAAGAACGGCTCGACTTTTCCTGTGCGATTTTTGATGGTCAGGGGCAGTTGGTGGCGAATGCGCCGCATATCCCGGTTCACTTGGGGTCGATGGGCGAAAGCGTGCAAAGCTTAATTCGCGCGAAAGGCAACACACTGAAACCGGGCGATGTTTATGTTTCAAATAATCCTTACAACGGAGGCACCCATCTCCCCGATATCACCGTAATTTCGCCTGTTTTTGCCACGGCTCAAGCCTCGGAAACTGCAACCCCACTCTTTTATGTGGCATCGCGAGGGCACCATGCTGACATCGGCGGCATCACACCCGGTTCCATGCCACCCAACAGCACCACCATTCAGCAAGAAGGGATTTTGCTGGATAACTTTCAACTGATTCAGGACGGACGTTTTCGAGTAGCGGAGTTGCTGGCGTTGCTGACCGCAGGTGAGTACCCCGTCAGAAATCCTGAGCAAAATTTGGCAGATCTGAAAGCGCAAATTGCTGCCAACGAAAAAGGAATTCAAGAACTTCAACGCATGGTGCAACACTTTGGGCTAACTACGGTGCAAGCTTACATGCATCATGTCCAGGCAAATGCCGAAGCCGCCGTGCGTCAGGTAATCGCGACGCTTCCAGAGGGGAGTTTTCGCTATCCAATGGATGACGGCACCCAAATCGTGGTTCATGTTTCGATTAACCGAAGCGATCGCTCAGCCACGATTGACTTTACGGGCACCTCACCCCAACAAGCAGGAAACGCAAATGCCCCACTTGCCATCTGTAAAGCGGCCGTTCTCTACGTGTTTCGCACGTTGGTCGAAGCCGACATTCCCCTCAATGCTGGCTGTCTCAAGCCCTTGACGATCATCGCTCCCACAGGCTGTTTGCTCAACCCGACCTACCCTGCTGCGGTGGTGGCAGGAAACGTAGAAACCTCACAAGCCATTACAAATGCTCTCTACGGGGCTTTAGGAGTGCTGGCGGCAGGCCAGGGCACAATGAATAACTTCACCTTTGGCAACGAGCAATATCAGTATTACGAAACCATTTGTGGGGGTTCGGGGGCAGCAGCCACCTTTGATGGCACTGATGCGGTTCATACCCACATGACCAACTCTCGCCTCACCGACCCAGAAGTGTTGGAGTGGCGCTTTCCGGTCTTAGTTGAAAGTTTTGCAATTCGGCCAAACAGTGGTGGCACTGGGCAACACGCGGGTGGCAATGGCGTGATTCGTCGAATTCGATTTCAAGAGTCCATGACTGCTGCGATTTTGTCGGGGCACCGGATCATTCCACCCTTTGGGCTCCAGGGAGGAAACGCTGGTGCCACTGGATACAACCAGGTCGAACGAGCGAATGGGGCGATCGAAGCGTTAGGCGGCAAAGCTGAAGTGGCAATGCAGCCTGGAGATGTGTTTGCGATCGCAACTCCCGGTGGCGGTGGCTTTGGCCACCCAACAGCATAACCTCTTCCACAACAAAGCAGGGGTGTTGCAACCAACCCCTGCCTAACTTAATCAACCCACAAATGGAGCTTCGACTCAACTTAGCTCAACGCTTCGGCACCACCCACAACTTCCAAGATCTCTTGGGTAATCGCAGCCTGACGGGCTTTGTTGTAAGACAAGGTCAGACCCGAAATTAACTCCTTGGCGTTATCGCTGGCGTTGCTCATAGCGGTCATCCGCGCTGCAAGTTCGCTAGCAGCCGACTCTTGCAGCGCACGCAAAAGTTGGTTGTTTAAATAGAGGGGCAACAACGCATCCAAAATTTGAACGGGATCTTGTTCAAAGATCATGTCTTGCGGCAACGCTTGGCTCGTCGATGCTACTTTCTCGCGCTCAACCTGAAACTGTCCACCACGAGTAGTCAGTCGGAAAATTTCATCATCAGGAGTTTCTAAACCTTGCGTGTCAAGTGGCAACAAGGTTTGAATCACCGGACGAGAGCTGATCAACGAAACAAAGCGAGTGTACACCAGCTCAACCCGATCCACAGATTCTGAAAGAAACATGGAAAGAAGCTGATCCGCAATTTGCGATGCTTCGGCTGCTGTAGGAACTTGCTCCAGCCCTGTGAACACCGCATCAATCGGATACTCACGACGCTGAAAATACTGAGCCGCTTTACGCCCAGCAATCACAAAGCGATAGTCGATACCTTCCGCTTGCAGTTCCTTAGCGCGGATTTCAGCCCGTCGGATTACGTTGGAGTTGTAGGCTCCACACAAACCGCGATCGCCCGACACAACTAAAATACCAACGGTCTTCACATCGCGTTGGCGTAACAATGGTAGGTTGGCATCTTCAAATCGAAGACGAGACTGTAACGCGTACAGTACTTGAGCAAGCCGATCAGCAAAGGGACGGGTCGCAATCACCTGTTCTTGTGCCCGACGCACTTTCGCCGCAGCAACCAATCGCATCGCCTCTGTGATCTTCTTGGTATTTTTGACCGACTGAATCCGGTCTCGGATGCTTTTGAGATTAGGCATGACTTCTAGAAAGTTGGGGTTATCGCTTTGGTCAGAACGCTTAGGACAGAGTTAACGGGTCAAAGCTAAGTCTGGTTAAGCATTCCAACTCGCCTCTGCCAGATTAGACATGGCTACGGCTACAGAAAAGAGAAACTAGAAACATGAAAGCAGCAATTAGCAACGAACGCGCTGAGAACCGGAATAAACCAGCTCTCAGCGTACTTGCCGACGCGCTTAAGCCGCTGCGAAGGTCTTCTTGTACTCAGCGATCGCGCTCTTTAACAAGCCTTCCGCTTCGTCGTTCAGTTGCTTAGTCTCACGAATTGTTTCTTCGTACTTCGGTACGCTGGTCTTCAGATAACCACGCAGACCCTTGAGGAAGTCAACCACCTTATCAGTTGGCAGATCATCCAGGTAGCCGTTAATGCCCGCATAGATCGCTGCCACCTGCTCAGCCACCGACAACGGCGAAAACTGAGGTTGCTTCAAAATTTCACGCAGACGCTGACCCCGTGCCAACTGTTGCTGCGTTGCTTTATCTAAGTCAGACGCAAACTGAGCAAAGGCTTGCAGGTCATCGTACTGAGCCAATTCTAGCTTCACCTTACCAGCCACCTTCTTCATGGCCTTGGTTTGCGCTGCAGAACCCACACGAGATACTGAAATACCTGCGTTCACAGCTGGTCGCAGACCTGAGTTAAACAAGTCAGACGACAAGAAGATCTGACCATCGGTAATCGAAATAACGTTGGTCGGAATGTAAGCCGAAACGTCACCCGCTTGAGTTTCGATAATTGGCAGAGCGGTCATGCTACCACCACCCAGTTCGTCGTTTAACTTAGCAGCACGCTCAAGCAGACGCGAGTGGAGATAGAAAACGTCTCCAGGATAAGCTTCACGACCCGGTGGGCGGCGCATCAGCAGAGACATTTGACGATAGGCTTGGGCTTGCTTCGACAAGTCATCGTAGATAACGAGGGTATGTCTGCCCTTATACATGAAGTATTCAGCCAGAGATGCACCCGTGTAAGGTGCCAGATATTGCAGAGTCGCAGGATCGTTTGCGTTCGATGCAACAACGATGGTGTAGTCTAAAGCACCGCGCTCTTGCAGAACGTTAACCACGTTTGCAACGGTCGAAGCTTTTTGACCGATCGCCACATAAACGCACACAACGTTTTCGGTCTTCTGGTTAATGATCGTATCAATTGCGATCGTAGTCTTACCCGTTTGACGGTCACCGATGATCAACTCACGCTGACCCCGACCCACGGGAATCATGGCGTCGATTGCGGTAATCCCAGTTTGCAGAGGCTCGCACACAGACTTACGAGCAACAATGCCAGGAGCAGGTGACTCAATCAAACGGCTCTCGTTTGCAACGATGTCACCCTTACCATCAATGGGGCGACCTAATGCGTCAACAACACGACCGACAAAGGCGTCTCCAACCGGAATTTGAGCAATCCGACCAGTTGCAGTTACCGAGCTACCTTCTTGAATGCCACGGCCGCTGCTCATCAATACAGCACCGACGTTATCTTCTTCAAGGTTCAACGCAATACCAATTGAGCCATCTTCAAACTCAAGCAGTTCGCCAGCCATGACCTGTTCTAAGCCGTAGATCCGGGCAGTACCGTCACCTACCTGCAACACAGTACCAACGTTAGAAACTTTTACTTCCTGGTCGTACTGCTCGATCTGCTGACGAATAATATTACTAATTTCATCGGGTCTGATGCTTACCATGAGAGTTGCGCTCCGAAATACATGGGTTCTGATTCGTTAAGGTTGATTCAAAAAACTGAGCCGCTAGTTTGAGGTACCAGCAAGGCGTAAAGAAATTCGGCGAAGTTGACCCCGCAGACTTGCGTCTACCACTTGAGAGCCAACTTTAATGATGACTCCACCAATCAAATCTGGATTGATTTGAGGATCAAGCTCAACTTGCTGAGCACCCGTCATTGCAATCACTTTCTCGCGAACAGCATGCTGCTGTTCATCGGTCAGAGGCACGGCTGAAATGACTTCTGCTAAAACTGTTCGACGCAGGTTACGCAGCAACGATTGATACTGTTTGAGAATGCCTTGCAGATAAGTAATCCGACGACGATCAACAAGCAGCATCAGAAAATTTTTCATGTAGGGGTGAAACTGGTCGCCCAAAATCTGTTGAAGGATCGCTTTCTTCTTACCAGCTTCAAACAGCGGACTCGACAGCACCTGGTTCAACTCGTCCGACTCACGCAAAATCTGGATCAGAGCAGACGCATCTTCGCCGAACCTATCTTCTAACCCCTGACTTTGAGCCAATGACATCAGCGCCTGAGCGTAAGGCTCGAAAACTTCGGTTGCAACAACACTACCTTTCATTACTGAGCGCCTCCAATCATTGCAATGCTACGGTTCACCAGATTCCTTTGCGACTCATCATTGAGACGAGTCGGCAACTCGGCTTCTACCTTCTGCAATGCAAGCGCCACAACTCGCTGCCGCAACTCATTAATCACACGCTCTTGCTCAGAGTTAAGCTCTTGGCTAGCGGTTTCACGCATCCGAATCATGTCTTGCTCGGCTTTTGCCAAAATTTCAGCGCGAGCAGCATTCGCCGCTTCGGTTGCTGAAGCTCGAATTTTTGCAGCTTCTTCCTGCGCCTGAGCCAACTTTTGTTGCTGCTCAGCTAATGCAGCGGCTGCTTTCTTCTTCCGCTCTTCCGACTCTCGAATTGCTGTCTCAACATTCGTCCGGCGGGTGCTCAAGGTTTTGCCTAAAAAGCTGCGCCCAAAGTAAACCAGCAAACCAATGACAATCAGCAGATTAATCACGTTGGCTTCGAGGAGATTGGTGTTAATCCCAAACCCTCCAGCTTCCGCCTCCTCTGCTGCTTCCATGGCGAGCAAACTTGCTCCTGTCGCCAACCTCATGAAAATTTCCATATCCCTACATCCACAACTGCGCTCTTAACGTGTCACGAGACATGCAGCTTCAAACAGAGAGCGCCGCTTCAATCGAGTGTCACTCAACACCTGACTCACGACGCGCCGACTAACCTGCGATCGCCTTATACACCAATTAATAACTTGTCCAAAATTTGACGGCTCAACGCCTCAACTTGCTGTTCGAGGGTATGCATGGCCGCCTGCTTTTGCTCATCAATTTCTTTCTGAGCTTGCTCGCGTTGCGCTTGAGCTTCTTGCTGAGCCTCAGCAATCTTCTGAGCCGAAATCTTTTGAGCATCATCTTGAGCAGCAGCAATCACTGCTTGATACTGCTTTCGACTTTCTGCTAATTCACGCTCATATTGCTGTGCAAGAGCTTCAGACTTCGCGAGTCGTTCTTTTGCTTCTACTTCGTTTGAGCGAATGTATTCACCCCGCTCATCAATTGCCTTGGTTAGGGGTTTGAAAAAGATGGCATTCAAAACCACCATCAAAAGCAAAAACTGAACCGCCATCAACGGTAACGTTGCATCAAAATCAAACATTGTCTTGGCTTCAGTAATTTTGGGCGATCGCCGAGTCTGAGAAAGTTACCAGTAACGATCAAAGACTCGGCTAAAACAAACGATTTACTTAAAGGGGTTTGCGAACAGCAACACTAGCGCAATAACCAGACCATAGATGGTCAGAGATTCCATGAACGCCAGAGTCAACAGCAGAGTACCGCGAATTTTTCCTTCTGCTTCAGGCTGACGAGCAATACCTTCAACCGCTTGAGCGGAAGCATTACCCTGACCAATACCAGGGCCTAAAGAAGCTAAACCAATTGCAAGAGCAGCAGCCAGAACGGAAGCAGCAGCAACTAATGGATCCATGATGTTTTCCTCTTTATGAACAAACGGTCAATAAACAAACGGGATTTTAGATCTTGAACTCGTGATCTGGGAATGCCTGTTATAACAAGCCCAAAATCGCAAATCCAAAGGTTCAACAAACTGAGGAGTTAGTGCTCCTCATGCTCTTCTCCATGTCCTTCCAGGGCTTCATGAATGTACGCACCTGCCAGGGTTGCAAACACCAACGCCTGAATTGCACTTGTAAACAACCCCAAGAGCATCACAGGTAACGGTACAAACAGAGGCACCAAGAGAACAAGCACTGCAACCACTAGTTCATCCGCCAGAATGTTACCAAACAGACGGAAGCTCAGGGAAAGTGGCTTAGTGAAATCTTCTAAGACTGCAATCGGTAACAGCACTGGAGTCGGCTGCACATACTTTGCAAAGTAGCCCAAGCCCTTTTTGCTCAGACCTGCATAGAAGTAGGCGATCGACACTAACAGAGCCAAAGCCACTGTGGTGTTGATATCGTTAGTCGGAGCCGCCAGTTCACCTTCAGGTAACTTGATCAGCTTCCAGGGCACCAAAGCCCCCGACCAGTTAGAAACAAAGATAAATAGAAACAGCGTTCCAATAAAGGGCACCCAAGGGCGATAGTCTTTTTCGCCAAGCTGGCCTTTTGCAAGATCACGCACAAAATCAAGCACATACTCCATCAGGTTTTGAATACCCGAAGGAATCCGTTGAACATTACGCGTTGCTAGCAGTGAAGCGACAATTAAAATCGCCATCACAAACCAGGTCACGATAAAAACCTGCCCGTGCACTCTTAAACCGCCGATCTGCCAGTAAAAATGCTGACCAACTTCTAAGTTGGCAAGCACAAAATTAAAGTCAGTCAGAAAACTCAGCATTGCACTCTCGCAGATTTTCTGAGGATAAAGGGTGGACAACTCCTAACAACATCTGACTACGAAGGATCAGATGGCATTAGGCTACGCAGCATGTAAACGATGAGGGAGGCTTTATAGGTGAGAAAACCTAAAAAAATTGGCAGGATATGTAGCTGATTGAGTTGAGTTGCCAATATAATCAACGCAACAAAAAGGGCGAGTTGAGATGATCCGACTCGCTTGCTTCCATCCGTGCCTACCCGCTCAACATTTCTTGCCAACACTTTCAAGTAAACCACACCTGTGCACGCTCCAAGTAAATAATTCAGAGCAATGTTCAAGCCGTAGACGAGCCAAACACTGACAAAGGCAATCCCACTCAAGATCAGCACCATCACCAACAACTCTTGCTGGAGTTTGTAATACTCCTGCATGGACTTGCTGGGTTCCGTTGATACGTTTTGGGGTGCGCCTTCCGTCATGACCGTGTCATCTACTCAATAGTGCAGACAGTTTTCAATCAATTCTCTCTTGATCGCTCTAAGAGAGAAGCTTTCGAACTTTAGGCAGTCTCAAACCATTTGCGATCATATCACGCAGGGGGAGTAATAATACCTAGCGATCGACTGCGAACTTTTCTAGAAATTTGCTTAGCAGTTTATTAAATCAGCGCTGGGGCTTAGTTTTTATGTAGCCGGGGTTAGCAAAATGAGGTGCTGACTCCATAGTGCCTGAATTTGAGCCAAATTGAGTGCTGTTTTTGCAGCGATTTCGCGAACGGTTTGAGGTTGAGGCTGGTTTGAATTTGCATCACACGCCTGCAAAAACTCAAACTCTGCATCAGTCAGATTGACAATTTGATAATCAGAGTTGAACAGGCAACGGCTTGGCCACCCGTCCATACAGGGATTACGGGTAGGAATTGCCTGCCACAGCGCATCTTCCTGGCTCCAATCACAGCGTGGTAAAGGCGATCGCCCCAAGAAAAATTCGTAGTGCGTCACCGCTTCTGGGTTGAGTAACTCCACCAGTCGCGCCCGCTGGCGATCGCTCAACTGACTGGCACGCTCCAACAAATCTGGGTCTTTGCCAATCAGCGGTTCAAGTTGCCAATTCCGCGGATTTGAGAAACCAAGAAATTCGAGGCCCGACGCATCAATTAAGTCGAATAACGTATCGATGGTGTAGTCAATTTACTGGGGATGCACATACATATCAGCAAAGTTTTCATCGCGCTGATTTTCGAGCGACCAGCGTTCTTTTTCTCGCTGCACCAGGCGATTGTCAGGTGGTAAGGCGGCAAAAATTTTGCGCCCAATTTGCACACCATCGCGGTAGTCCCCTCGCCGATCGCCCTGCAACAATGCGATCGCCTCCTGCATCAACTGAATCTCCCAACGCCCCAGAGCGGCATAGACAAAGATATGAAAAATGCCACCCGGCTTCAGCTTATTTGCCAGGGCTTGAATGCCACGGATCGGGTCGGGCATGTGGTGCAGCACGCCCACGCAATTGATTAAGTCAAACTCACCGGGCACCTGAGCAACATCGTAAATGCTGAGGTGATGAAACTCGACGCGATCGGCTCCAGAGCGGTGACAACGTTCTTTAGCAACAGCTAACGCGCCTGCGCTTAAGTCAATCGCCGTTACCTGCGCTTGCGGATTGAGATGCACCAGGTACTCAGTGCCAACCCCAGTGCCACACCCTGCATCCAAAATCCGCGCATCTTCAAAGGCAGGTCGGCGTCCGGTACAAAAACTGTAAGCCGCCAACCAATTCCAGCGCCAGTTGTAGCCAGGTGGTGGTGCATCTAGCAACGGCTCCGGCGGAAATGGATAGGTGTCGTAAAGCTTGGCAACAGCGGCGCTGACCGCCTGAGAATCAGACATAGTCGTTAGAAAAGTGGCAGTAAAAACTTGTTTTTCGCAAAAGGAAGGTCAGAAAAGCATTGTGCAGCTTTTCCAACCGCTGACATTTCCATACTTGAGTGTACAGGAGCAAGGTCAGCACAAACGCGACTTGTTACCAGTCGATCGCCAATCTCCGGTAGAATATATCGGTTGTATTCTGCGCATAACCGTTGATTGAGCGTTATACCCTGCCCGAGATGGGCGAACTCTGGACCGAAGCCTTTAAGCTAAAGACCTGGTTAGACGTCGAGATTGCAGTTTGTGAAGCTCAGGCAGAGTTGGGCTACATTCCTGCTGAAGCAGTCGAAACCATCAAAGCAAAGGCAGCATTTGATGCGAAGCGCGTGCTTGAGATTGAGAAAGAAGTCAAGCACGACGTGATTGCCTTTTTGACGAATGTTAACGAGCATGTTGGCGAAGCAGGGCGTTACATCCACTTGGGCATGACCAGCTCTGACCTGCTCGATACCGCCCTGGCCGTGCAAATGGTGGCAAGCCTTGAAGTGATTATGGCGCGGCTAGAAGATTGCATTCAGGCGATTCGCTATCAGGCGCAGCAACATCGCAACACGATGATGATTGGTCGCTCACACGGCATTCACGCAGAACCGATTACGTTTGGGTTTAAGCTGGCTGGTTGGTTGGCAGAGATGTTGCGGCACCGCGATCGCCTCTGTCGCCAAAGATGCAATATTGCTGTGGGCAAAATTTCGGGTGCAGTCGGCACCTATGCCAACATTGACCCGCAAATTGAGGCGATTACTTGTCAAAAGTTAGGGTTAGAGCCAGATGCAGCTTCGACACAGGTGATTTCGCGCGATCGCCACGCGTCCTTCCTGAATGACCTGGCGTTGTTAGGAGCTTCGATTGAGCGTTTTGCGGTCGAGATTCGCAACCTTCAGCGCACGGATGTTTTGGAAGTCGAAGAGTTTTTCTCAAAGGGGCAAAAAGGCTCCTCAGCGATGCCACACAAACGCAACCCGATCCGCTCTGAGCGCCTGACGGGGATGGCACGAATGCTGCGCGGCTATGCAATGACAGGCTTAGAAAACGTTGCCCTGTGGCATGAACGCGATATTTCGCACAGTTCAGTCGAGCGCGTCATGCTGCCCGATGCCTGCATCTTGACGCACTTCATGTTGGTCGAAACAACGGATTTAATCAAGCATTTGCTGGTTTATCCAGAAAATATGGAACGCAACATGAATGTTTATGGGGGTGTGGTCTTTAGTCAACGGGTGCTGTTAGCGCTAATTGATAAAGGGTTGACCCGCGAAGCGGCTTACGCGCTTGTACAGTCGAATGCCCACGCTGCCTGGAATACCCGTGATGGCAATTTCCGGGCGTTGATCGAGCAAGATCAGGAAGTCGCCAACTACCTGTCGCCTGCCGAAATTGCAGACTGCTTTGACCCACAACACCACTTGAAGAACCTGGACGCAATCTATCAACGCTTAGGAATTTAGAGGAAACGCGATCGCCCGATTCTGAAATGCCCCTCCTGTCAGGCTTGATAGCACGAAGAGTCATTTGAGATCCGTGAAAAGCGCGTAAATTCACTGACTCTAAGGAATCTTCATCTCAAATTCCGTACTATTGCGACTGGTTTTTGGCTTTAGATCGAACAAAATCAGAATACATCTGAGGAACGCGCTCGGAAACGCTAAACAGCTATAGGGGGCAACTAGGTTTGTTTAGCGGGTTCGGCTAGGAAAGCGTCCTTACAGGTAGATGCCTGACCCTGGGGGCTTATAGGGGTCAGGCATTTTTCTTTGGTTGGTGTCCAATAGAAAATGCCTCTTAAAAAATCACCGTCTAATTCGGTAAACATTCAAGGCAGCAATTCTCATTTTGAAACATTTGTACTGAAGTCAGAGCCTCTAAAGGCTTGTGCGCTCAATTTTATGAACGGCAGAATGGGTATTCCAGCCATTGATAGCTGTTCAAAATGAATATTTTTGTGAGAATTATTCTC
>DVDV01000144.1 GCA_015296075.1 Leptolyngbyaceae cyanobacterium M33_DOE_097
AAGGCCACTTTCGCCTTAAATTGTGCACTGTATTGTTTGCGTTTTTTGCTCACAAGTTTCACCCTCCTTCCGGTTAACCCTTGTGTAGCTTAACCCTCTGTCCAGTTTTTAGGGTCCACTTCAGATGAAGCAGAACTAGAAGAGCTGGGTCAAGAGTTTCAAGCAACCAAGACTAAGATTGAGTCTGAAGTTGAGGCTCTTGCAGGTATCAAGAGTAAGTAGCTGGCAGTTCAACTAAAAGAACTTTGCAGGGTTGATAATGACTGAGGCACTGGTCATTGGTCTTCTCTACCTGGCAAAGTTGGCTTGGCAGACTACTAACGCTGTTTTAGAGATGTGCGATCGCCCAAACTTATTGAGCGATCGCATGTTCTTACGCCAAAATTAATTGAGATGACTGGAGCGATCGCAGCAACAAGCACAGTCGCATTTGAACGGCTGCATCAAAAATGCGGGGGTCTAAACCTGTGAGAGAAGCAATCTTATCTAATCGGTAGCTGAGGGTATTGCGGTGAACAGACAATCGCTTAGCTGTTAGGGAAGGACAACAGTTCTCCTTAAAAAAGGTTTCTAGAGTTGTCATTAACTCTGGTTCTAAATCAAGTGGACTTAGGAGATACTTTGCCAAATCGACTTTTGTGCTTTCGTCTGCAACTCCGATAAAGGCAGCGATCCCCAACTCGCCCAGACAATGAACTCGATTATGTCCTAAAAATCGACTACCTAGAGAAAGGGCTGCACGAGCATCTTCATAGGAACGGGCTAAACCTGACACACCTGCATGATAACGACCGATCCCAATATCAATTGAGCTTTGAGTGTCGCTTCGCAGACGCAAAAGTAAGGCATCAGCAGCCCGTTTGAGCGCGGTTAGATTCGCCCAAGATGAACTGGCTCCTCTGGCGACATCGCTACACTCAACCCAGGGATCAAGGTTTTTGGCATCACTGGCTTTCAGCACACACACATCCCCCTGACCTAAATCAGAACAAATGGTGTCGTTGGGCAAATGAAAGAAATTGACAATGCTGCGAATAATTAACTGAGTTCGACGTTTTTGTTCAGCCTCAGATACCTTTTGAGAAGATTCAGTATTTTTAAGCACGTATTCAGAGGCATTGATTAAAATGACAGCTCTTGGTGGGGTTAAATCCATTCCTAGCTGTCTTGCTTGGCTTAAGATAAGGGCTTCATCTTTGATCTGGCCATGCAGTAAGTCAGCGATTAAGTGATCTTTCAATTCATTTTGGTTAATTGAGGAACCTTGATGATTGGCAATCTGATCGAGGACTAACTCAACAAGTGCTTGTGCGAGGCGAGGTGACACAGGTTCTTGGTTAAATGACTCACCAACAACAATCTCACCACTCTCTAATGCATGACAAAAAGGGACACGTAAAAAACTTTTCAAAGAGTTTTTACAGTCTTCGAGCTTATAGTCAGTTTCATCACAATAGGGATAACTACTTGTAACAACAAGCCCTTGTTGATTGACTACGAATACAGGTGCGTATAAAAGTTGAGAAACCTTGTCTGTAATAACGCGAGAAATTTGAATAAAACTTGCAGATACATCTAGCATCAGTTTCGTCTCTTGGGGGCTTGTTCCATTTGAGCTAGGGTCATTTAGATAGAATATTGGGGCTTGATAAAGTTATTTTTAATTAGAGACATTTGCTTTCACCATAAAGCATATAGTGATCCTAAAAGACGCATATCTATCTAAGTAAAGAGAAGGAGTTTTTGTTTTACAGGTAAGTATTTCTTCTTCAAAGCGTTTACTTAATCGGTGACTTAATCAGTGAATAGTCTGCGTCGTATATTTCTCTTAAAGCTTAAATATCTTCTAATCACGATTTATTCCTTGGGTTAGAGGTTGTTATTTATGTAACTTTTTAAGCTTAGATTTAGTTCAATTCAAGTTTGCTGGTAGATAGTTTTTAGTAGTTAGTGCTACAAGGTTTGTTTGTTTAGTCAATTGTTGACTTAAGGAAAATTTGGCATATTACAGCAAACTCCTACCTATTCTAATTTGCTGGGGCTATCTACTGTGATCAATAAAAATTAGGAGAGTTTTATGGAAAGGATTGCTGCATTTTTCAAGAAGTTGCATTTGCAAAAACTTGTGGTTGTTTTTGTTGCTGGGGTGGCATTGCTACTTTCTACAGCTTGTAGCAACCAGGATATGCAAGCCTCGCGTCAAAACCGGCCCAATGACATTCCAGTTCAAGCAGGTGCTAACAACAATCCTTACACAATGGGAAATGACAGCAAGGGCGAACCTGCATTCCGCTCTGAGCAGGCAAAGCGGTCGTTTAGTCAGCAGCGGAGTGATGCTTCTATGTCTAACATGAATCGCTTGATTGCAAGCAGTGTGTCTAAGAATGATGAGTCAGACATTCTCTATCAAAGTGCTGACCAGGAGAAGAGAGGACTTGATAAATCTCGCCCAGCTCAGTCTCAAGCCTACAGACCAGAAGAAATCCCTGCGCGTCGTCAACCCAACATCGATCGCAGTGATCCAAACGAGAATATCATGGAGAACATTGGCGATCAGTTCAAAGAAGCTTCTGAGTTTTTGAACGATGATTTAAAGTCGTCGGTCAACAATGCGAAGTCTAAGACGGTTCCGAGCCGATCTGGCGAAACTCGTTAAGGGCGATCGCACAGTAAACGCAAAATTCTTCAGCGATAAGCGGCATCTACCTTAGTAGGTGCCGTCTTTCTATGTTAAGCGTGTGTACTTCTGATTTCCGTCGTCATTTTGATGTCAGCAATGAGTGACACATGATTTTGTTAAGCTGATTGTCATTTTGTCTAATAGGACGGTAAGTGGTGAAAGCCTGTGAGAATCTAGATTTTCTTTAAAGAAAACAATTTTGGGGCACTCTGTGCGGTATCTTACTCCCGGTTATAACCCAACTGTAGACCAACTAAATTGCCGCGCTTTTAAGGATCTGAACTTTTATGCGTAACGGGCAAATACAGCAATGGTGCCGATTTCATCATGGGAGGCGATCGCTTGGTTATGCAGCCCTGATTTTGTTTGGTATTTTGCTGTCTGTCTGGTTTCATCTGCTGGGGCCAATGCTGACGCTGGCTCAAACCAGCACAGGTTCGGTTACAACAAATGAAGCGGCTCCGTTTAATCAGCCTGGTTTTTACCCAATTCAGCAGAATTTGCCAGCTGATCTCTATCGCCCAACGGGAGAATGGGTCGGTCGGTTGATCTTGCCCAGGGTTGAACAGTTTCAACAATTGCAAGAGGCAAAACAAGAGACAGATTGGGCCTGGTTTGAGGTCTACCATGCCCCGACTGCTAATCGGGCGTTGGTTGGCAAAATTGTTCGTTTGGGTTGGAGTCGTGACCCTAGAGTGCAAAATTATGTCAAAGCTGGAACGCGAGATGTTCGCTTTACCCCCGATGTAAAACGGAGTATGGCGACCGGGCGAATTCATCCGCTGCGGTTGGATGGACGCAATCAGGTTGGGCCGTTGCAGTCGCTGGCAGGTTTTCGCCCTCAAGATGATGTCACTGTTGTACTCGCAGGAGATATCACTGTTGAGGGAAATGGGGCGGTGACGCCACCTCCGCCTTCGATTCAGTCCCCGACATTGCGAGTGAGCCGGGAACCCCTGTTAGAGACTGGTCGTTATGTGGCGCTGGTGCAATTTGTCGCCGCGATCGTGCCTCCAACAGGGTATAATCTTCCGGCTCAGTGTCCAGGGGGGGAACCTTGCGCGAGTGAGTTTTTTCGAGTTCGTCACTACAATCCCAAAACGAAACGGTTCGATGGGGTAGAAGCTGTTTTGCGGGTGCCGCAACAGCCTCCTGACAGCAATGGTGTGTTTTTCTCGACGCCGCGCGATTTAGAGAAGTCGCCAGTTGGTAAAGCAGGATGGTATGTCTACGGGGCGCAGGATAAAAATGGCATGTTTACGGTGCAAGCGCTCAAGCCGCGATCGCTGTTTCAATTGGTACCGACTGACGTTGTTTTAGGCAGATCGAAGGCGTTGGAGTACATTCGTTATCAGAACTGGGCCGATACGCCACCCCGGAAAGGAACCACCCAATCGGTTTTAGTGACCGAACGGGGAGTGCAACCAAATGCTGCGATCGCAGCATGGCAGGCTGGTTTTAACAAAAATACCCCGATTAGCAGCCACGCTTTAGTGATTCATTTGTTTGGGGCACGTGGGGGGCAAGGCAAGCTGGGTGAGCTGGGGCCGTTGGGCACTTACACCGGACACTTTGCCTACGGTTTGGCTGAAGTTGTGCGAGATCAATTTACCCAGGAGCCTCAATTTGACATTACTTATGTCCAAATTTATGCCAACAATAATCCCGGCATTATGTCAGGGGTGAACACGTGGGCAAATTATATGGGCAATCTTCAGCGTGGCAAAATGGGTACTCATCCTGTGTCTGATATTTTGGTGAAGTTGGATACTATCAGCAATTCTCATTTTGAAACATTTGTACTGAAGTCAGAGCCTCTAAAGGCTTGTGCGCTCAATTTTATGAACGGCAGAATGGGTATTCCAGCCATTGATAGCTGTTCAAAATGAATATTTTTGTGAGAATTATTCTC
>DVDV01000139.1 GCA_015296075.1 Leptolyngbyaceae cyanobacterium M33_DOE_097
AGAATGATTCTCATAAAAACGTCCGGTTTTAACGTTTATGAATGGCTGAAACCCGCATTCTGCCGTTTATAACATTGAGTGCACAAGTCTTTAGACACTCTGGCTACAGTACAAATGTTTCAAAATGAGAATTGCTGAGGTGAGATACATCGGGGTTTCTAACTTCAACGTCGAGCAGATGAAACGGGCACAGGCGATCGCGCCGATCACCTCACTGCAACCGCCTTACTCGCTGGTCAAGCCAGAGGTTGAGCAAGAAATTTTGCCTTACTGTCTGGAGCAGAATATCGGTGTGATTGTCTACGCGCCCATGCAATCTGGTTTGCTGACCGGAGCAATGACCCCTGAGCGGGTCGCAAATTTGCCGGATAACGACTGGCGCAAGCGGAGTTCTGACTTTCAAGAACCACGCCTGTCTCGCAACCTTAAATTGGTGGAGCTGCTCAAAACGCTAGGTGAACCCCACGGTCGCTCACCCGGAGAAGTCGCGATCGCCTGGACTTTACGAAATCTGGCAGTGACAGGGGCGATCGTCGGGGGACGCAACGCCAAACAGGTGCAAGGTACGATTGGGGCTGCTGAGTTTCGGTTAAACGAAGCAGAAATCCAGCAGATTGCGACATTTCTGCGCGAGAACCCCTAGCGATCACTCAATCGAACCGGACAGTATAGCCATAGTCATCTTATTTAGGACAGGGTGCAGGGACTTCGACTCAGCCACGCTCCTACACTCCCACATTTCATCCTGCTAATCTCCCAAGTCACCTGGCGACAGCCGTAGCATCACGTTTGAGTAAAACCGATGTCAGTCCCTTTGCCCGCGTGGACGAGGGCTAATTTCTCATAGCGCTCGGCATGCTCAATCAATTCGTCGGCTTCGGCTTGCGACAGCTCGCGCACGACCTTACCGGGAATGCCAACTACGAGCGATCGCGCGGGTACATTTTTGGTTACAACCGCTCCTGCCCCAACAATGCTGCCCGTTCCAACGCGCACCCCGTCCAGCACGATCGCCCCAATCCCAATTAAGCAACCTCGCTCAACATGCGCACTATGCACAACCGCGCGATGCCCAACGGTTACATAATCTTCAAGAATCGTCGGCTGACCCGGATCCCCGTGGAGTACAGCGCCATCCTGCACATTGGTATGAGCGCCAATCTGAATCTGCTCAACGTCGCCACGCACGATTGCCCCATACCAGATGCTAGCCCCAACTTCAACCACGACATGGCCCATCACAGTTGCATTTGTCGCAACAAAAGCCGCTTTTTCTAAGTTAGGGGGTTCCCAGTAAGTAAAATGAAAAGCACTATTGTTCTCCATTCTCTCTTTCCTTCAACAACGTTGCTAATAGAGGCTGGGGGTATAATAGAATTCACTGGCACTGATACGTCGAGAATCGGCAAAAAAGCCCCTGATGACTCATCCCGCTTTACAGCAATATCCCATTTTTGGTCCAGAGATTCAGTGCCCCCATTGTCGCCAAACGATTCCTGCACTGACTCTGACTGACACTTATCTGTGCCAGCGACATGGAGCTTTTGAGGCAAACCCAAAAACAGGGGAACTGATTCATCTTCAGTCTGGTCGGCACTGGCGACGGTGGGAGCATGAATGGTATCGGCAGCATACCCATCCAGATGGGATCCGGTTTGAAATTCATGAATCGCTCGATCGCCTTTACAGCCAGGGGTACCGCGCAACAAAGGTAATCATCGCTCGACGTTACCGCGATTTGATCAGCACTTATTTAGAGCGCAGCACCCCCTGGAATAAGCAGGTTGATAGTAACCATCCCCGCTTATATGGGTTGCCCGTTGAGTTTAGCCCCGATGCTCAGGCAGACCCTCGTTGGGATGTGATTAATTTTGATCTTGAGAAAGAGCCAGGTGCGCCTGCAAAGTATCCTTACTTTCGCTACTTTGAGTAGTTGACAGCAGCGCTAGCAGTAAACTAGCTGAGTCTTTTTGATAAAGACAGCTTGTAAGATTTGTTGCGCTGTTTTGATTTTCTTTACCCTCTAAACTCATTCTTCACATTTCAACCAAATGAGTGAGGCAGACGGTTGTTAAATTTGGTGAAATAATGACGACGCATTACCGTCTTTTGAAAAGCTGCGATCGCCCAGCAAATTCTAAGGTGACTCACTGAAACCAGACTTTAGCGATCGCTCTGACATCTTCCTGAAGGAGGGTGTAATCAAGTGAAATAAGAATGAGTGTGATAATCGATACTGCCGTAAAGCGGCAAAGAGATTTACCCTTTGTTCTCAAAAGTCTTAATGGCTTTCAGTTCTTCAAAGTCTCGCCAGATAAAATTCTTACCCAGGTGGTATCTTTTATCAGTATTCTGATTAGCAAGTATCCTTATAGTGTCACGCTAGAATAATCAAAAATTGAGGCCAAATTCGCAAAATTTGGTCGGCAGTGCAAAAAGCTACTTAATCAAGATAGCTTGTGGTGTTGTTATTTCCCCCTCTACTCGACCCCAGAGCCTTCTGCTATGTACTCAGCGTCTTCATCCCCAGAAACACCCCGTCCGTTTTTAACTTGGCAACGGATTATTGACTGGTCTCAGGAACACTATCGAATTCGCACGTTTGCTAAGGATGAGCGCATTCCAGCTCGCCCTGGTTTACTGTATTTGGTACAGAAAGGGGCCGTGCGGCTTGTTGGAACAGCGCAAATCAACTCTGGAAATGCTGGAAAATCCCCCCGGTTAAACCTGGATGAAGCATTTTTAGGTTTTGTTGGAGCTGGGCAACCCTTTGAGATTGTTGCACAGTCGCCCTTTACTTTGCAAAGTTTTGCCCATGTTGACCAAACCTCCGTTTTGTGGATGTATTGGCACGACTTAGACAACTGGCCTCATCTGCGCCGGGAAATTCTTGATGCGTTTCGCTATCAGCACCAGCGCAAATTGCTTTGGCTCAGTACATTGGGTCAACGCCGTACGATTGATCGCCTGCTGGGTTTCTTAACGCTGTTGATCGAAGAATACGGAGAACCTACAGACGACGGTTATTGTCTGCCATTTCCGTTGACCCATGCTCAAATTGGTAGTGCAATCGGTTCAACTCGCGTGACTGTAACCCGCCTGATGGGCAAGCTGCGTCAGCGTGGCATGATTCGCACTCAGGATGATAACTTGTTGTGCATTCCCGCCGACTCAGTGTTGAATCGAGTTGACAAAAGCTAATCGGCTGCTTAGGTTTTGACCTGAGACTTATATCCCCGCTTCATTAAACAGTTGCTGTAAACATTCTGCGGTGCGGCGAGGATATCCCAATTTCAGTAAACGGTTGACGGAGTAAGGGTTAAGCATGTGGGCTTGAACCCGATTGCCATCGACCATAATTGCCATTGGAGTAATCGTTCCGGCGGATTTGTTGTACCAACCTGCCATGCCGTAACGACCCATCATAACGAGGTTATAGGCTCCATTAACGCCAGTTGCCTTAAATTGTTTATTGACTTTAGAAGTAATCGCTTGAGTTTTTTGGGGGGATGGGGTTGCTTGCTTTAAAGTCGGGCAGCTTGCTTGTGCCGTTTGAGCGATCGCAAAATTCCAGGGATTTGCTGTCACACAGCTGACGCCTAAAACAACAGCCGTGATGAGTCTTTTTCTCATGCTTGATTCCTCAACAGCCCTACTCTATAAAACAACCGCGTGAAACAAACATTCAGCACTTGAAGTTTGTTGACATTGGGTAGACACGTCTAAACGTGCCTTGCACACATGCGGTAGTTCCAACTTAAAGCGAAAGCGGAGGACGATTCAAGCTCAATCAAGCAAAGTTTTGATCAGTAAACGGCAATATGAAGCTGGTGTGAAACCGATTTGGGACAGACTACCTATAGGCAACAAGAAAAAGACTGGTAGCAGAGCCGTGATCTATAGACTTTAGACTAAATGCAATTTTCCACTATAGGTAAGGGCAAACAGCCGTTCACCCCTCTAATTGTGGTGTATTTTTTGCCAGCCTTGTTTTGAGCTACAGACTAAACTGCTTGTGAGATGGGTTACTACCTGATCATTGGACTGAGCAGAACGGGGACTGCTTCCTCTTTTTTAAGCGGGGGAAGGATGCTTTGATAGCAGTCTAAAATCTGGTCAGTTTTCGCTTCCCAATTGAACTGCCGCACCGCCTTTATACGGCCTGCCTGACCCATAGCTAATCGTAAGTCAGGCGACGAAGCGAGTTTTGTCATCGCAGCGGTTAGGCCCTCAATAAACCCTGCTCGACTAACTGGCTCAACCAGAATTCCACAACTTGCATCAACATAATCCGCAGGACCGCCCCAGTTTGTCGCAATCACAGGTAGTCCCACCGCCATTGCCTCTAGTACAACCGCCCCACCACATTCTAAAAGGCTGGGCAACACCATCACATCAGCCGCTTGCAGACGACGGGCACACTCTGCCTGAGACAGCCAACCCGAAAACTCAATGTGTTTGGATCCTGCTTGCTCTTGATTGGATTCTAGAGGTGCCTTTAAGCCTAAGCGTTCAGCTTGATTTTCGAGGGGCGATCGCTCAGGGCCATTACCAATAATTTCAAGCACTATCGGTATATCAACCTGTATGCGATCAAAAGCTTCAATTAACAGATCAACCGCTTTCCAATCCACTAATCGGCCAACAAAAATAAATCGGATCTGTTGCGGTTGAGTGGCGATCGCTGTTCCTCTTAAAGCTTTGACGACTTCAGGTTTAGGGTGCCAAATTGATAAATCAACGCCGTTTTCAACTAGCTCAACTACATTGTGACTTGCAACTTTGGGTAGAGCTTTTCGAGTTCTTTGATTGGCGACTAATAATAGATCCGCCTTACGCTTTCCGGGCATCAAAAGGTTAATGAACTCAGAAAGTAAACGACCCACTTTCACAGTGTGTTGAGTTACCGGATTCTCCATTTTTTGAAAAGCAGGAGGATAATTCATTCCGCCATTCATTGGGCCAAATACAATAGGAATTCCCAGATCAAACAACAGAGAAGGTTGTTTTGGTGATACGGGAATCGGTTGGTGAATAATATTAATGTCATGCCGCTGGGCCATTTTTCGAATCATTCTGTGTTGAATGACTTGGCTCAATAAGTTCATGACAAAACCAAACGTCATATTGCTGATTCGAGTCGGAAAAGCCTGACCAATTGAATGGAGCCAACGATGCCAGATAGTGTCGGGGACAAACAGTAACCGATCAATATCATCTGGAAAAAGGCTCTCTAATTCACGCCGCGTTCGATCATGGGCAATCAGCCAAGTTTCGATCTGACGTGCCCGAAATTGCCGAAAATAATGCATTGGGAGTGATGCTTCTCCACCAAATTTAGCCGATGCGTTTTCTGCCACAATCAAAATACGCAGGCGATCGCTTAATTTCTTGCTGCTCATATTAAATCTCTTGTTAATTTTTGATATGGCAAAGCAGGCATCACTCAACCGATAAGCAAGGTAAAGAGCGCTACAAAGCAGCGTTCTAGCCTCGCAAGACCAGGATGCCAATCTCGAATTCAGCTGCCTTTAAAGGGGCAGTTAATACTTATCAGGTTGTAGGATTTTGCAGTTTTATTTACCTATACCTAAAGGTTGAATTTGATGTTGAAATTAAAATGATTGATGGTAATTATTTAGTTCTATTTTGCTTGTCAGTTTGTTTTATGTTTCGCAAAGAGTACTCATAAACACCTCTGCTTGTAAACAGTATGAGGTGCTATAAATGCTACATGCTGATTTGTTTGCTTAAGATGAAACCTGTGTGTTAAGAGAAAGGTTTTTATTAATTGAATGAATTCAATTGAATCTGCTTGAATGTGATTTTTGTTACCAATTTTTTGAATTATAGAAAGATTTTTCTATAATTCAAACCTCTACAAACTTCTCAGAATTCTTGATGTTAGCTCTCACTTAAAATCCCTCACCTAACTTAGAGCGAGGGATTTTGAGGCGGCAGCCTTTTGCTTGATACAGTGAGCCGATCGAGAGTGTAGAAGGGGGCCGAAGGAATCCTTTCACACCACCATCTGTAGCCGAACTTTTCGGAATTGGTATAAATTGTTGATGCACCAGGAGCCTTGTGAAAGAGCTTTTCCATCAGGGAAAGACTCTCACACTCTAGATAGGAGCGCTACATATAACGCAGCTCAATTGGCGATCGCGATGCCTTCGGTTTCGACCTTTTGCAGTGCTTTGATCACCTGTTGATAGTTGGCTGTGTCGCCTTGCTGGGCATAGAGCTGGGCAGCCGTTTGAAGATCTGTGACGCCATTCAAGGACTGCCCAATCTTGATCAGAGCAAGACCGCGATAAAAGAATGCAGTTGCATCTTCTGGCTGTAGCCGAATCACTTCGCTGTAGTCTTCGATCGCCCCCAAAGTGTTGCGCAATCGGGCGCGGGTAATGCCCCGGTAGAAGTAGGCAGGCGCGTAGTCTGGGTGGATCTGAATGGCCAGCGTGTAGTCTTCGACAGCACCCAAGAGATCGCCCAACTCAGCCCGCACATAACCCCGATTGCAGAAGGCCACCACATTTTCGGGATTGCTCCGCAAGGCCAGCTCAAAATCGGCGAGCGCGCCTTGTTTGTCATCTATGTCGTAACGCGCTAAGCCACGGTTGTTGGCCGCTACATCGTGGTCGGGCTGCATCTGGAGGATGTGATAGTAGTCTGCGATCGCGCCTTGTCTGTCGCCCAGGTCATAGCGGGTCAAGGCTCGCTTCAGATAAGCAGCAATATCGGACTCTTCTAAAGCCGGATTGTCAAACCGCTGTACCAACGATTGGATCACGTCGCCATCGGTGGTGCGTAACCCTACGGCAGCTTTCGGAAACACAGTGCTAGCCGTAAAGATCGACTGTGCTCCCAAAACGGCATAGGTGCGATCGCAGACTAAAAAGTTTTCATCTGTGCCAAGCACCTTAAACCGAAACTGATTGGGATATTGCCGCTTGAGCTGAGTCAGTTGGTTCAGCGTCTCATACAAAAAGCCTTTCTCGGTTGGGTTGAGACGGCGACGGCGATCAATGCTGCGGGGGAGTTTGTAATCGGTTGTCGCTCCTAAATAACCCCAGCCAATGTCGAGACAGCCCCGGCGATCGAGAAAAGCGCGAAACTTATCAAGCAACTCGCGGCTGAGGGTTTCGGGCGTCGGGTAGGGATACACAATGACCAGCCGCGCTTCGGCTGCTGCGAGTGCTTGTTCTAGAATGGCCGGACTGCTGCACCCACTCGCTCCTGACGTTTGCGAGCCAGCGTGCTTTAAATCAAAGACAAGCTCGTAGGGTGAGGCTGTTGGGGTGGGCTGCGATCGCTGCAAGACTTCCTCAACGTGCTGCTTTACCACCGCATCGATCTGAGCAGCAATGTCGGTATGGTTCGTTTCAGCCCACTCGACGCGCGATGCCAGTTGCTTCATCTGATTTTGCAAAGCAGTGGCATCGAGTAAGTGGGGCAGTTGCATCACCCATTCGCTCAGGGTCTTTTGTTGACGCTCTAAGCCCTGAGTCATTGACTGCACCGTTGCTAACTGGTGCCGGAGTTGCCCCAAATGGGTGGAGACAATTCCCCGTACTTCTGTTTGCAAACGGCCGGGATCGCTGGTCGAGACGTGGTTGAGCCGACTTTCTAGAGAGGCGAGAGTGGCCTTCAGATCGGCGATCGCTTTTGGCTCTTCCTGCATGAAATGCTCAGATTCTTGCGACATAGCACTGAGCCGACCTGAGAGCATTTCAACCTGTTTTTTGAGAATGGTTGTCGCCACACGCACGGGCGAGATCGATTGCTCTATCGTCTCGTTTTGCTGGCTGAGTTGCTCAATCTGCCCCATCAGACGCGAGAGTTCACGGCGAGAGGCCATATCCCCCATCGCTTTGATCAAGGAGTTGATGTCTTGTTTGAGACTCGATGGGTCAAACGGGGTTGGGAGCTGATTGATGCGCCGATTGAGCTGGTGAATTTGCTCTTGTAAGACGCGAAAGTTATTTTGTTTTTGGTCTTGTTGGACTTGCTCAAGATTAACCCTGAGATTGCTGACGTCGTTTCTAAATTGGGCGATCGCGCCTTCAACTTCTTCTAAACGGTTGGGTAAACTGAGGCGCGACATTTGCCCCATAACTAAATTTACAGACTCTGCCAAGCCGTTATAGTACTCTTGCAACTGGCGGATTGATTGGTGCATCAGTTCCCAATCGGGTTTTGCCACTTCTTGCTTGAGCGTGACGATCTCTTGAGAAATCTCAGATAAGCTTTCTTGGTGGGTAGCTTGAATGGCCTTACGCAAGCTTGCTAAATCTAAAAAGCTTGGCAACGCTTGAACCTGTTTTTGTAACAACCCCAAGTCGCTTGAGAGCCGTTGATCGAGATGCGAAACGGTCGAAATGGTTTCTTCGTGTGCGGCAACCTCAATGCGCCGCCGATTGACCAAGTTTAGTACCAACAGAGCGGTGACGGGCGCTGCGGCATACACAAACTGTTGAGATGCCGCAGTTGCTACCGAGCCAACACCAGAGCCAACGACCAACAAGTATTCGGTAATATTCAGCCAGTTTCGGTTTTTCACAGCTCCCTCAAAACTGCCGATCAAATTGGGCGCTTGTCGCTTAACCAAGCGATTAAAAGTAAGTTGAACCAACAGACCCACCCATGAATGCTTCTTCTCTCTCTTTACGATGACTGACGCGCTAGATCAGGAAAGGCCACCAGGGGAAAATCGGTTGCTTGATGGAAAAAACAAAAATGAGGTGGTTTTACGGAGACAGGGGATTGTGTGAGCCACCAAAAATAAAGCAGGTGGACTGGCACAGCCAAATCCACCCGATGAAACCCCCATTGGGGCGAGAGATAGTGATAGGTTTAGCTTTGTAGGATGCCGTCTTCTAAATAGGTAATGCGATCAGCAACGTCTACCAGACGGGGATCGTGAGTCACGATTAGCACGGTACGACCTGCTTCTTTAGCAAGTTGGCGTAACAGCTCAATCACGGCGTGACCGCTTTGCGAGTCAAGGGCGGCGGTTGGCTCATCAGCCATGATGATGTAAGGGTTGCCAGCCAGGGCACGGGCGATCGCCACCCGTTGCTTTTGCCCACCCGATAGATCACGGGGTAAGTGATGCACGCGATTGCTTAAGCCTACCTGGTCTAACAAATTTAAGGCTTCTTTGCGGCGATTTTGCACTCCTCGCACGCCCTTCACTTTCAGCGCCACTTCAATGTTTTCAGCCGCTGTCAATGCAGGAAACAGATTAAACCCTTGAAAGATAAAGCCGACGTTCTTTAACCGAAACTTTGCCAATTGGCTGCGAGTCATCCGCGTAATTTCTTGCCCCATTAAGCACACGCTGCCTGCTGTGGGAGTCAGAATACCCGCTAGGATAGACAACAGTGTGGTCTTCCCTGAACCGGAGGGCCCCATGAGAAGTTGAAAGTCTCCCCGACAAATCTCGAGGTCAACTCCATGCAGCACACTGTAAGGCTCAGCCCCTGAGTGGTAAATCATCTCTACACCCTGAGCAACGATCGCCTTAATGTCACTGTCACAAACCCCAGAGTAAGGTGAAGTCGAAGCAACATAGTTGCGGTCAAATGCAGAACTAATCGGTCTTGTTTGAGAGAGTGTCATTCGTAATATATTGATTGCGCCATTGTTTAACGAGTCAGCTTGTGAGGAGGGAGTAAACCACTAAAAAAGTGAACAACTTTCTAACGGACCTATCACATACACATTAGAACCATTAAAGCTTTGGCATCTTCCGTATATATGACCCTTTGAATCAGCAAAAAAGTTCAAAGGGTTTTTTCCAGTGTAACGGAGTATTTTCTAGAGTTCCATCCGCTATTTCTGTGAAAGGTGTCAATTCGTTAGGCTTTGAAGACGATCGCCGGGTCAACATGCGTGACTTTCTGAATCGCAAACAAAGCAGATCCCACACACATGACCACGGTTACGCCCAAAACGGCTCCCGCGATCGCCGGAGTAATTAAAATCAAGATCCCTTTAGCGGCCATTGTCCAACTGCCCAGGCTAAAGCAGAGTGCCATGCTGGGTAGATAGCCTAAAATCGCCATCCAAAGCGCTTGCTCAGTAATTACGCGGTAGATTACCCAATCTGACGCGCCCATTGCCTTTAGAGTTCCAAATTCGCGAATGTGATCAGACACTGAAGCATAAAGAATCTGACTGACCACCACTACCCCAACCACAAACCCAACAACAGCCCCTAAACCCAAAACGAAACCAACCCCAGTACGACGCAGCCAAAAGCCGCGTGTGAGTTGGGCCATCTCCTCATTGGTGAGGACGGTGACATCGGGTAGCGCTGTTTGAATGCTGCGCCGCAAACTTTGAATGTCTTGCCCTGGATTGGCCTTAACTAAGACAAAGTTAATCGGCGTATTAATTGAAAGCTGCGTGGCAGGCTGTGGCACATTTTGCTCTTTGTTGGCTGGCTCTGTTGTAGATTTCTCAAAACTTGTGACACACTCAGCCAAACCATCGCGAATCCTGCAACTAACAGCAACCCCCGAATTGGCATACGCATTAGCCGTTTCGAGTGAAGTAAAGATCGTCGCCCCCGAAACAATCGAGTTGGTGTTTTGGGTGATGCCTACCAAAGTTGCTGGTAATGCCCCAATTGAGCCGCGATCGCCCAGGTTGCGAAGTTCCAAAATATTGAGATTTGCCTTATCTGCAACAAACTGATAAGGCTTTTGGATCTTTGCCATCTCCCCCTGCACCATGCGCCAGTCGGTAAAGAAGGCACCTTTGGGGTTAAAGCCGTAGGCGCGGGCAGAGGTGACATTGCCTTTGGGGGATTGCCACAAAATCGGACGAATGATGAGTGGGTCTGCGTACTGCACTCCTGGGACTGCTCGCACTTGAGTCACCCATTGCAGCGGGATTGGCGGCGAAATCTCTAGTTGTTGCATTTTTTTGGAACTGACCCACAGATCTGCCCCAGACTGGTCAATCAACTGGCCAGTCGAATGAACAAACCCATTTAAGATCCCAGTTTGAATCGTCACCAGGCTAACGGCAAACATGATGCCGGCCTGAGCAACTAAAAACCGGGGAATATCTTCAAAAAGATTTTTGCGGGCAATTGAGGCCATTACGTGTGTTCCTGCACTCCCTCTATATTACGGGTGATTTTAAGCTCTGGTTGAATCTTAAAGCCGTAGTAGACAACGTATAATGCTGACTGCTAGAGCGATTGGGCCAGATTTATCAGCAATTCTCATTTTGAAACATTTGTACTGAAGTCAGAGCCTCTAAAGGCTTGTGCGCTCAATTTTATGAACGGCAGAATGGGTATTCCAGCCATTGATAGCTGTTCAAAATGAATATTTTTGTGAGAATTATTCTC
>DVDV01000309.1 GCA_015296075.1 Leptolyngbyaceae cyanobacterium M33_DOE_097
AGAATAATTCTCACAAAAATATTCATTTTGAACAGCTATCAATGGCTGGAATACCCATTCTGCCGTTCATAAAATTGAGCGCACAAGCCTTTAGAGGCTCTGACTTCAGTACAAATGTTTCAAAATGAGAATTGCTGTCAGGTAAGGCACCACACGGTTTGAGACAAGTTACCGTAATGTACTTAAGTGATGAGCAATGCGTTGAGCCGCCCCGGGTTTACCCATCCGTCGTTGCCCATTTTCACGAATTAGATGCAGTTGGTCTGGGTTTTGTAGCAACGTGCGAATTGCGCTGGGAACTTGCTTGGGTGTCGTAACTGGAGTGATTGAAGGCCCCAGCAAGCGTGCTTGCGCCTCGGCAAAATGAGGGGTGAACTGCGGCCCTTCTCCTGGAATTGTAATTGCGGGTTTACCACAGCCGATGAACTGTTCTGTAGCGGTGCCTGCCATTGCGATCGCCACTTCTGCCCGCTGCAAAAACTCAGCGAAGTGGTTTTGTCCCAAGATTAAGTTTGCTTGCCGCTCACCGATACCGACAGTAAAACGATGGGCATCGAGCTGTTGCCAACGGTAACTTTGCAAAGCTTGTTGGAGGGGGGCAAGCTCAATCGCAGGGGCGATCGCGGCTAAAAACACGAGCGGTCTGCCGATTTCGTTAATTAAGCAGTTGGCTGTCTCAAGTAAGACTTCCCAGTTGCGATAGGCTTCGGGTGGGCGTGAACCTGGTAGGAGCAGCAACGTCAGTGGCTCGGCGAGTGCTTCCGAAGTCAGGTTGATAGCAGGTGGGACTGTGGCTGAAGTCTCTGTGCAGGCCAAACCATCCATCATCGGGTTGCCTAGATCGAAGGCCGTGATCCCCTTTTTTTGGAGGAAATGAGTCGTCAGGCGATCGCGCGGAAACACGGCTTTGCAGCGGGGTCGTTGCATTAACCAGCGTTCCCAGGGTAAGTAGATGCAATTGGTTTGTTTGGCTAGTAGGTCTTCAATCCACGGGCGAGGTAACCAGCCCTGCTCGTCACGCAGATAGTACTCTGACTTAGCGGTTCCCACAAAGGCGTAGTTAGCGCGGCTCAACCAGGCAAAAATCAAGGGCACAATATCCCCAACCGCAAGAATTAACGAGTCATCCAGCGATTCGGGCTGAGCCGCGACCCAGTTGCGCATCGCTTGCAGTTGCCTGCGGGTCAATTGCACTAAACCCCCTTTCAAGTCACGGGCGAGCTGCCGCCCATCCATATAAATAAACCCGCCAGAAGGCATCGTTTTGACGGCTCCAATGAGAGGGATCTGGGCTTTTTGGTAGGCAAACCCTTCACCCACTAACGGCAGAGCGACAATCTCAAAGGTGGGTTGCTGGTGTTGCAATTCACGCAAAATGCGAACCGCAATTTCATCTTCACCATGACCATTACTCAAGCACAGCAACCGCATTGGCATTCACGCTAAATAGAAGGAGATAGCAGGTCAATCATATGACGACCCCACAGTATAGCGGTTTTGTCAGTCATCTGAGCCTGCTTAAGGAAAGACTGCCCCTTGGGTTCTACCATGCTGGGTCACGCGGTCATAGTCCTTGTCGCGCTGGGAATAGTACGAAATAATGCGATCGCTCGTCTGCTTAAACTGTTGCGTCATGGCCGTGCAGCTAGAAAATCGACGTTGACCGAGTTGACGCAGGCTGCTGGTCAGTTCGCGTGCGGCTGCAACGCCATTGTCTCGATGACCGTTTTCATGGAGCTGCAGTGCCCTGATATAGCGCTGCCAACGCTGCCTGAGTTGAGTCTGGGCATTAGTCGGTGTCTGCCAACGGGGCATTGTAATGACGACGTTCAACGTAATTTGGGCATTGGTTAGCTGACACTGATTGGGGCGATTAGAGTAGCCATATTTCCAGCGAACACGCCACTGGGTGGTGCCATCAAATCGTCTGCCTGTGCGCGAGATTGACCCTAACTGATTGAGTTGTTGGCGCAACTGTTGAGGCGAATTGCCCTGGACGGTGTAATAGTTGGTTTTGACGTTCACAACAGGAGCCGGAAAAGCGGCCTGAGTTGGTAGAGATGTCAGCAGTAAGGCAAAACAAGTCAACGCCGCTAGCAGCAAAAAACACCAGCGACGCTTGAACAAAGAAAAACGACTGACTTGATTGCGATTAGGGGACTTGCATACCCCGTTGCACGGCTGGACGTTCTTGGAGTTGGGCATACCAGCGTTTAAGGTGAGGATGACCATCCAAAGTTAACTCTTGAAAGTTGTAGATGGCGACCCAGGGGAAAGTGGCAACATCGGCAATCGAATATTCACCGCAAATATACTCATGATTTGCCAACTGTCGGTCTAAGACTCCGTACAATCTCAACGTCTCATTTTCGTAACGCTCGATCGCATAGGTCAGTTTTTCCGGTGCAAATCGTTTGAAGTGATTGAGTTGTCCAAACATGGGGCCAATGCTTCCCATTTGGAACATAAGCCACTCGATCACGCGAAACCGATCGCGCTGATTAACAGGCATTAATCGCTCAGTTTTCTCTGCTAAATAGATTAAAATCGCTCCAGACTCAAACACAGTGATATCGGTTTCGCGATCGATAATCGCTGGAATTTTGCTGTTAGGGTTAATGGCAACAAATTCTGGGCTAAATTGTTCGCCTTTTGTGATATCAATCACATGAACGGTGTAAGGAAGTTCTACTTCCTCCAACATGATGGAAGCTTTACGCCCATTTGGCGTACTAAAGGTGTAAAGGTCAATCATAGATACTGATTCAGGTGAAATCTAACTTGGGTAGGATCAGAAGAATCTGGCACGATTTTCATTTTCATCAGCTTACAAAGCTAAAAACAACTCCCACAACTTCTTAAGCAACAAATTAAGAAAGTTTATTACTAACCTGAGAGTTTTTTAGACGAAACAGTTTTAAGCAAAAAACTGTAATCTTAGTTCGTAATTCTCTAGCTTGCGAGATATTGAGAACAAATCAATTCCTAACAGTTTGATCAGCCAAAATGGCGGCTTTGCCAAAAGATATGGCTATCCGTCTGAAGTAATTGAGTAATGAACTTGAGTTGATCCGGTTAACTGTTTTCTGATTTGAGCGATCGCCCGCGCCATGTCCAACCCCAGCCAGTTTCGGTTTTGACAATCGACACCAAAACGAGAATGGCTGTGATCAATGAGCCGAGGCCTGTTAACCACCAATAACGCAGAGGTAAACCTAGAATCCCCAGCAAGATTTTTCGCATTTGATAGTGCAGCGCAATCACCACCCCTGCGACAACTCCGGCTAACCCCTCCCAAATGGATAGCGGCTGCCCTAACAGACGCATGGCTAGATAACCCAAGCCAAGCCAGGGCAAAACCCCTACCAAAAATGGAATCAAGGCTGAGAATAAGCTGGTGCCCAGGTCGCGACGGCTGCCAGCGTGCCAGTTTTTAGTCCAACCCTCCCATAAGCCCGACCAGGTGCGATACATGCGCACACTTGCCAGAGCTTGACCAGGGGCAAATTTTAAGCGAAGTCCTTTTGATTTAATCCGGCGAGCTAGTTCCACATCTTCAACGACTTCGGCAGCAACAGCTTGGTGGCCTCCTAGAGTGGTGTAAGCACTTTGCCGAAAAAACATAAAAGGACCTGCGGCAAAAGCCGCTTCGCTTGTGGGATTGTTGACCTCGCCAAAGTTAAACCCGGCTGTCAGCAGCCCCATAATCATCGGCTGCACCAGCCATTCGCCTAAAAAGCCGCACTCTACTTGGGGAATCAAAGTCAGCAGATCTAATGACTCGGCTTCGACGATGTGTGCTGCGGTTGCGATCGCGCCCGGTTTGAGTCGGACATCTGCATCAATGAATAATAAGTAGTCGCCCGTAGCCTGCTGTGCCCCTTGATGGCAGGCCCAGTTTTTGCCACGCCAGACTTCGCCGTTGGGTCGGGGTTGGCCTGTCAGAATGTGGAAGCGAGTATCCTGAAGTTCCGCTTGCAGGGCATGGGCGATCGCCAGGGTTGCATCATCGGATTGGTCATCAACAAACCAGACCTGAAGCTGGGGATCTGTTGCAGCGCTGTTGAGTACCGATAGCACACACTCTCGTACGTTGAGTGCTTCGTTGTACGCGGGAATAATGACGGATGTTGCTCTTGGGTGAGGCGATTCTGCAAGCAGCGGTTGGATGTCATCGGCGGCAGCTGCCGCTTGCTTTAAAGCGGTTAAGTAGCGGCTTATGCCGTATAACGCGATGAGCATTAGAGCAAACACAATCACAACCAAACCTCCGCACTTGCGTTAAACCAATCAAACCTCGGCTTTGCGGATCTTTTAAGTATCGTTTGCTCGAACTTTAAAGGACGCTAGCGTCGTTAATTTTCGACTTCTAACCTTAGACCAAAAGTGCGGAAATATTTTGAGTATTTATCGTGATCGTGCATTACAGCTTTTCTCAAGCAAGTGAATGATGTATAAAATTTAGTTAAATGTTATTTCGCCTGGATCGCTTACCTTACAAGTTGTCTCGGTTCTGTAAAGAAAGATGAAGCTAGATTTACTCACATAATATAGTGAATGTGAATCGAATCTTTCTACTCGTTTTGGACCTGTTCTTTATTAGAAAACTCGCATGATGCCTCGCATACTCGTCATTGACGACGACCCTGCCATTTCAGAATTGGTAGCCGTTAATTTAGAAATGGCTGGCTTTGAAGTCAGTCAGGCAAACGATGGGCAAAAGGGGCAGGCGTTGGCTTTTCAAATGCAGCCTGACCTGATCATGCTAGACCTGATGTTGCCTAGAGTTGACGGTTTTACGATTTGTCAACGGCTGCGGCGAGATGAGCGCACGGCTGATATTCCTATCTTGATGCTGACTGCTTTGGGTCAAACTCAAAATAAGGTAGAAGGGTTTAACGCAGGTGCGGATGATTACCTGGTTAAGCCGTTTGAAATTGAAGAAATGTTGGCGCGAGTGCGTGCCTTGTTGCGCCGGATTCGCACCGATCTGCCGCCTTCAGCCTCGCGTCCCAACGATATCCTGACCTACGGGCCTTTGACGATGGTGCCAGAGCGGTATGAAGCAATCTGGTTTAACAAGACGGTGCGCTTGACCCATCTGGAATTTGAGTTGTTAAACTGCTTGCTGCAACGGCACGGTCAAACCGTTTCGCCGAGTGAAATTCTGCGCGAAGTTTGGGGCTACCCGGAAGACGATGATATTGAAACCATTCGGGTGCATGTGCGGCACTTGCGCACAAAGTTGGAACCCGATCCACGGCGTCCACGCTATATCAAAACTGTCTATGGGGCAGGCTACTGCCTTGAGTTGCCCGATGCGGCAGATTCAACGCAAAACAGCGTTGCTGGTTAAATAAGCCAATCCAAGTGGTATCACCGATACGGTTGTCAAGCCAGGTATGAGGCTTCAGCGTTAGCGCGTGATGCCACTTTTGCATTTTGGGATATAGCCATAGTCACCGTAGTTAGGACGAAAGCTGACTGGGTCGCATCCCACACTCCCAATCTCCTCAGTCACCTGGCGACAGCTATATTTCAATTAATCGGGTGGCTCGCTCACAGTTGGTGATGTCGGATTAAATGTGAGGGTTTCGCTGCATTTTCGATAGGATGGCTGAAGGATGATGGCACTGTGAGACGAACGCTTGAGCATCGCTTCCCAACCCTATCGCTTAACCCGGTTTGATCGATTTTGCCTCTGGTACCCTCCGGCATGGCTGATTCTATTTAATCGACATTGGCAACATTACAAGCCTGACCCTGACGGGTGGAATGGGCTGGAATATTTTCTGTTTCTCCTCCCAGGTGGGTTTTACCTGGCGATGGGGTTACGTTGGCTGCGGTTAGGCGGGCGATCGCCCCACATGGCCCAGTCTGAATATGACCCTGACTACCAGCAAGCTCTGCGACAAGAGATCTTGACCCCGATTGTGCAACGCTACTTTCGTGGCACGCTAGAAAACGCTGAAATACTCCCCCAAAAAGGTCCCTTAATCATCGCGATGAACCATGCTGGAATGTCGTTTCCCTGGGATTTGACCGGGATTGGAATTCTGCTCAGTCAGCACATTAGTGGGTCGATTCAACCGCTAGCCCATACGATGTTTTTTGATCATCCCTGGCTCACGTGGTGGTTGCCTCCCGGCTGGATGCAGGTCGTGGGTGGTGTGCGAGCGGAACCCCAGGAATTTGAGCAGGCGATCGCGGCCAACATGATTTTGCTGTACGCGCCAGAAGGCATTCGGGGCATCAGTAAAGGATGGCAACAACGGTACCAACTGGCGACATTTGACCCCAGTTTTGTGCGTTTGAGCATTCGCCATAAAGTGCCGATTTTGCCAGTCGTCTGTGTGGGCAACGAGGGCTTACACCCCTGGGCGTTGAACCTGACTAAGATTGCCCGTTGGTTTCGGTTGCCGATGTTTCCGGTGTCGCCGTTGATTCTGGTGTTTGCGCTCTTTCCGTCAATGGGGGTATGGGCGATGCGAACTCAGTTGCGCTACTATGTGCAGCCGCAATGGCAACCCTGGAAAGACATTACAACGAACCTATCGCACCGTCTAACTTACGAACAAGCTGAAAGCCTGCGATCGCAGATGCAACAGATTTTGAATCAGCTGTGTAAACCCAAACCCAGGGGATGACAGGCTGTTTAGGACGCATCCCGCGCATAAATCGACAATCCAGTTGTGGGAATCTCGATGCCTGGGTCGTACACAAAGAACCTGCTCTTGCCTAGCTGTTTGGCCTGATACATAGCTGCATCTGATGCCTTAAGTAGGGTTTCTGTATCCTGGCCATGCTCAGGGTAGACGGTGACACCAATGCTGGAAGTTGTCTGAATGATTTGCCCTTGGAGGGCGAAGGGCTGCGACAAAGTTGTGAGAATTTTATCAGCAACTCGCGTGGCATCCTGGATCGAGGGAATCGCAGGCAAAATCACAGTGAACTCATCCCCTCCCAGGCGGGCAACCGTGTCACTGCCCCGCAAACAGCGAGTCAGTCGTTGGGCCACAGCTTTCAGCAGTAAGTCACCAGTGTCATGCCCATGGGTATCATTCACGAGTTTGAAGCTGTCGAGATCGAGAAACAATAGCGCAACTAACTGTTCGTTTTGTGAGGCCCAATCGAGTGCCTGTGCCAGCCGCTCTTGAAACAGTTGGCGGTTAGGCAAACCCGTTAAGGAATCGTGAGTCGCCTGATAGTGCAGTTGGGTCGCTGACTGTTGCAGTTGTTGGTTAGAGCGCACTAACTCCGCCGCAGTCCGTTTTAGTTCCTCTTCCATGTGCTTGCGCTCGGTGATGTCACGCATCACGCCAACCAAAAAGACGTTGCCAGCCGCATCCTTGTGGAGCGATCGCTTGGTGGCAATTTGCCGAGTGATACCAGATTGCACGGTAAATGAGGCTTCACTTTCTAATTCTTGGCTGGTCTCAAATACCAGTTGATCTTGCTCCCGTGTGATTGTGGCCTCCTCTAACGGCAAGGTGTCGTAATCTAGCTTTTCAATTAAGTCTCTAGCGGAGCGACCTAAGAACCGACAAAATGCTTCGTTTACCACGATCCAGCGATGCTGTTGGTCTTTCACATAGATCGGGTCTGGAATGGTGTTAATCACGCCATTGAGAAATTCTTTGGAGCGCTTGAGTTCTTCTTCTAGAAAAGCGATGTGGGCAATAACCACGATCGCGGCGGTGACAACCCCAATCGCGGCTGGCATAAGCGGGATCCACCAACCGACGAGAAAAGCCCCAAAAACGACACCCCCCAAACTGGCGATCGCCAGGAGAATAGCTGCTCCAGTCCTTACGGGTGCGCGTAATCGCCAACTAATCACAGCCCCCAGCCATGACCAACCAAAGATCCAGATCCATTCCAGAGGATCCTGCCAAACGCGAATCATCGCCCGATCATCAAGGGCACTACTGAGAATTTGGCTCAGAAAGTTGGCCTGCAGCTCGACCCCTGAAATTGGCTCTAACTCGTGGGAACCGGGTGCGCTGGTGCTATAGGAGGTGAGGAAGTAGTCTTTGAGGCTCTCGGCGGTTGAACCGATTAAGACGATGCGACCGCGAAAGAAGTCGGCTGGCACTTTGTTCGCTAGCACATCGGCTAGGGATACCTGGCGAAATCGATTGGCAGGGCCGCGCAAATTGGCTAGAAACTGATAGCCACCATCATCGGCTCGCACATAGCCGCCATCGTTGGGGCGAAACAACGGAAACACCGCCTTCCCTAAGCGGAGCTGGCTGGGAGTATCTTGAGTTCCTTGTGGGGTAATGCCTTCCTGCGCGAGATACTTTAGAGCCAGTTTCAGGGCAAAACCTTCATAGTTGATGCCGTCTACTTCCCAATACAGCAAGCCACGCCGCACTTTGCTGTCGGGGTCATGTACCAGATTGTTAAACCCAACTTGATTGCGATCAATCAGAATGGGCGGGGGTGGCACTCCCTGGCTGCGCTGGTCTTGAATTTGCTGAATGCCAATCAGATTGGGCGTTGAGCGATAGATTGACAACAGTTCTTCGGTGCCTGGCTTGACGGGGAGATTTCGGTAAATGTCGAGGCCGATCGCGCGAGGTTCGTAACTCTTGAGCTTCTGCAACAACTCGGCTAAAACTGCATCAGGAATTGGAAACTTGCGGAGCTGCTGCAAATCCGACTCTTGAATGCCAACAATAACAATGCGATCGTCGGTTGGCTCAAGCGGGCGGAGGCGAAAACTTTGATCTAGAATCGCTAATTCCCAGACTTCCAACCATCCCAGCAGGCGTAACAAAATAATGCACCCGCTCACTCCTGCTGAAGTTAGTAAGACGCGCTTACTGAACCGAAACCCCTGCCAGGTTTGTCGCATCAATGAAATCAGGTGCTTGCCTTGCATAACAACCAGGATGGGGAAGTAAACCTACTGTAGGTTGCCCATTTATTGACAAAGAATAACAAGCGCCCCTTGTGCAAAGGCGATATGCCAGGTTGAAATTGCAAAGTCTATATACGTTCAATCCCCAAATTCATGAAAAATTTGGGGATTTGGGAGAAAAACGCAGGATTAGAAGGCGCGATTACACGGCCACGCGATCGCGACTGACGGTTGCCAATGCTTCAACCAGACTCCGCACAACGGCAATCATTTCGACTTCGCTGCTGAGCCGATTGATCGCAGAACCAACACCAATCCCTGCGGCACCCGCTGCGATCGCCATTGGTGCAGTGACGCTCGACAAACCGCTGGCGCACAATACTGGCACATTCACCGCGCGTGAAATTTCATAAGCCGCGGCCAGTGTGGGGGCTGCTTTCTCAATCAGACCCAGAGTGCCTGCATGGGTGGGTTGGCTGCTCGTGCCACCTTCGGTTTGAATGACGTTAGCACCTGCCGCAACCAATGCTTCTGCCAGTTGCACTTGCTGATCTAAAGGCAGAATATGAGGTACTGTGACCGACAACAAGATGTTCGGCAGTAAGGCGCGGGTTGCTTGGGTCAGAGCTAAGACCTCTGGTGCTTCAAAGCGGCGACCTTGAGCGTAGAAGCTGTCAAAGTTACCAATTTCAATCAAGTCTGCGCCTGCTTCAACGGCGGTCACAAATAAGTCAGGTTCAACCGCCGACACACAAATCGGGAGATTAGTGAGCTGTTTAGCTTGACGCACCAGTGTAGGATCGGCCGCAATATCAACCAGGGTTGCGCCCCCTTTGTCAGCCGCACGAACGACGCTTGCAACGCGATCGCGGTCAAAATTATTGAGTCCACTAATTACCTTGAGGGCACGACCCTGCTCAAAAGCAGTCATTAAAGTTGCGTGAATGCTCATGGTTCTATTCTTGTCGCCTAAAGTGTATAGACCATTCTTGCACTAAGTGGAAAAAGGTCAACGTCTGGCGATCGCATCAAAGGGATGAGTTGGAAAAACAACGGAGAGGGGGGGATTCGAACCCCCGTTAGGTGTGACCCTAAACTTGATTTCGAGTCAAGCGCATTCAACCGCTCTGCCACCTCTCCAGGGAATTTTTTTGGATTCGCTGCTATTCAGTTTCGTGTCTATTTAACTAGACAACCTGCATTTAGGCAATCTCTATTCTACAGGGCAACGGCAGAATTGTCTGATGATTCCATCATGGCATGAAAACCAGCTTGTGGAGTCCACTGAATTGCGCCATCAATGCCTGTTGTAAAGACCTGAGTGCCCGCCTTTTGCAGGTTTTGCTGAGCAACGGGGTGAACTTGACGACCAAATGCGATCGCCACCTCTGGATGTAAGGCATCGACGAGTTCAGGCAGCAGCCAACCGCCTGACCAGCACAACACATCTGTCTGACCCAGCTTGGTTTTGAGCAAGTCGCGCTGCTGATCAGGAGAAAGTTTGCCGAACCAGAGCCAGGTTTGCCCGTCGAGTTGAAATTCTGCAGCCGTAGGGTTGGTGCTGAGCCAGCGCAGATCAAGTTGGTTGAGATGAATGAGTTGCTTTGGAGCCAGTACCTCTACCTGCGCCGCAAAGCCTGACAGTGTTTGGGGTTGACTCGGCAAGAAAAGCTGCCTGACCGGAACTTGCCGGATGAGTGCTTGCAATCCTGCATTGGGAGTCAAGCTTGATGTCTGTGCAAAGGCCCAATCGATCTGGTTGATGCCACTCTTTTGGAGAAAGGGCAGAACGGTGAATCCGGCGGTTTTAGCGTCACCTGTGTTAAGCAGCGCCACCTTACCTGACATCTGGAAAACCATGATGGGTTCGCTGGTGCTAGCGAGGGCAGTCACACGCACTAACTGAGTTTGAGCCTGCCAGACCGGCACACAAATTAGCAAACTGGCGAAACCCAATGCCACCCACGCATGTCGCCGCCACCAGGATTGCAACCAGGTGAGGCACAGCAGTCCATACAGCGAGATCGCGACCCAAACGGCAATGGTTCCAGTCGCGTAGGCATTCCCTGGCAGGCGGCTGGTGGTTTCGACAATGCCCAAAAGAACTTGAGTCGGGTAATTTAGCAGCCAGGCGATCGCGCTGCCCGCCGGAGACCAGACCAGGCTTGCGAGAGCGCTCGCCATTCCTCCTAAGCTCAAGATGGAGATCAGAGGTGTCGTGACCAAATTAACTGGGATGCTGTAGGGCGAGACTACGCCAAACGCCTGGAGCTGCACTGGCAAAGTCCACAGGTAAGCCGCAACAGGGACGGCAACGAGGGGGGCGATCGCGCTGGGGAGCCAGTCGAGCCATTTCGTTAAGGGTGACACCGTGACTAATAAGCCCAAGGTGGCAAGAAAGCTGAGCTGAAAGCCCAGATCCCAGATCCATAAAGGATTCCAGACCAGCATCAGGGTGGCGACAACGAAGAGTGCGCCCAGAGGTTTAATGGTGCGATCGAGTAAGAGCGCGACTAAACCACCAAAGCCCATCAAGGCTGCTCTCAGAACGGCAGGCTGCGCCCCCGATAAGCCGATAAAGGTGAGCAGTGCTAAACAGCCTGCAGCAAACTTGACTTTGGCTGAGTACCGACTGAGCAGCGATAACACCACTCCCAAAATCAGCGATGTCTGAAATCCAGAAGCAGCCAGGGCATGGGCTAAGCCAACTCGCACAAACTGATCTTTCACATTGTAGGGCAGGTCAACTCCCCGTCCGCCCAACACCATCGCGCTAACCAGTGGCCCGGCGGGACTCCCCAACCACCGCATTTGCGATCGCACAATTCGCTGGCGCACCAGCCACCAGCCCCAGCCAGTATTCCGCACAATTTCTACCTGACTACCCCGCATCCCCGCGAAACTGCCTTCCTGCTGAAGATAGGCTTGAAAGTCAAACCCACCCGGATTAGTTGCCGGTTGAGGTCGATAGAGGGTGCCGCTGACCGCGATCGCCTGTCCGGGATGCAAACCCGTCGCTTGCAACAGCGGCACGGTGACGTAGAGCTTGCCCGACGCTCGTTGTGGGGAACTGTCACTTTGAGAAATCTGCTTTACCATCAGCCAAAACTGACCTTTTTGACTGCGAGTTACACGCGGCAGGCTGTCTAACTTGCCCGCAACCTTCACCACCGTCTCGGTTGGGCGAATATCCGCTGTTGGCGCAAACCAACTCACATCCTGCGGGCCAGGTTGGGGCGATCGCACCTGAAACCAAAACGTGGCCAATAAGCTCAGGCAAGCTGCCACCACCCATACCCACCGCTTGGGCGATCGCCGCCAAAACCGCCGACTGACTAAGGCCAGTAGCAGACAACCAATAAAAAGGACCCAACCACCAAACGGCAGCCGAGTCGCAAACAAACCTAAAAGGTAAGCAGCACACCAGAGAATAAAAGCGGTTGCTGTCATGATGCCCCTGATTTCCAAAAATGGAAAGCACGGAATTGAGCAGTAAGCGATCTCTGCCGACTCCGATTGCTTATGTATTCAGGGTGCCCCCGCTTAATTGGGAATCACTAGATCGACAAACCGAGCTTAATCCCAAGAGCGGTGTGAAGAATCAACAAGCCCATTGCCACAGTGCCCAAGTAAGCGTGGATCATGCGTAAACCGGGCTGCTTCACAAATAGCTTAGAGATGACGCTGTTGGAGAACAACAACAGCAAAGCAAACGAACCTGTCCAGAAGTGGGGGCTGGAGAGAATTGGTTGCTTTTGCATCACGAGAGACAAAATGCCCCCCGTGTAGCCCAGTGCTAAGAAGGTAAACATGAACGGTGCCAGTTGGCGATGGCTTTTCCGGTTTTTGATTGCCACTTCTTTATCAGCGGCCAATCGGCCCTGCCAACCCGAATAGGCAACGTAGCTACCCATCACAAAAATGACAATGCCCATCATGGCAGGATGCCCCCAGTGGGTAATGGGTTCAGGAATGTTTAAGCTACGAAACCAGGCCGCTAACGGTTCTAATAAATCGCTTAAGTAAGCGCTGAAACTTTCCATACGTCTCTCCAAAAGGTCGGGGAAATACCTACAAAGACTAGGATACGTGAATCCTGCCAATCTCTTTGATGCAGATAATACTGGGTTCGGCGCGATCGCATTGATAGAACCCAGACACAACCATCGAGAAAACCTAGTTCTTAGAACCGATTTGTACCCCCTAAATAAGGTATTCTCTCGACAGGAGAGCAGACACAGAGGGTATGGTGCGCCGTCGAACCGTTTGGAGTAAATTCAGAAAAATCAGCAGCGACGATAGTTTCCTTCATGGTCTACATATCTTTGAGGGATTTATCTCGCGAGTTTTGTCAGTCGCAATGGTGATCGTCATCTTTGCGGCGTTGTTTGATCTGGGGGTTGTTCTGTTTGAAGGTTTATTTGCAGACCCGGTTGGACGATTAACAACTTCTTTAACGCAAGTTTTCGGTTTATTTCTGAATGTATTAATTGCGCTCGAATTGCTGGAGAACATCACAGCTTACCTGAAGAAACAGGTGGTACAAGTCGAACTGGTGATTGTGACTTCGTTAATTGCCGTATCTCGTAAGATTATTATTCTGGATTTAGAGAAGACGGCAGGCTTGAACCTGATTGCTCTTGGCACCACAATTCTGGCGCTTTCAATTAGTTATTGGTTGATTCGTCGGGCCAATCGAGACGTTGATTAGTGAGGGTAGGCAAATTCTGCATTGCTCCTTTGCATGGGCCGATCCTTAGTTTTGAAGGCTAATGGCGATCGCTGGATTTAATTGATATGGAGCCGCTTCATTTGCTCACCTAGACCCTGAAGTTACATGAGTCATTTTTTTCAGTTTGAACAAGAATTTGTTGACTCACTCCGCTGCATTCCCATGCAAGTGCGCTACAACCTTGATACGTGTGGAGTGAAGCTCAAACTTGCCCAGTGGAATCATTTCTCGCTAGAGGAGCGGCAGCAACTTGCCGATCTGCCCTGCCAGACACCAACTCAGGTGGAGGCGTACCGTCACTTTCTGAACCAATTGATTCGCGATCGCACCCAGACCACGGCTAGCGTGCTAGAAGTTGACCCTGATCCGGCGTGGCTTAACCAGGAAGCGATTCCAGAAACAGTGCAAGTCAAGGCAACTGAGTTGGGTCGGGCGATCGCCCCTTCTGAATGGGCCAGTCTCACCCCACTCCAGCGCTTTGCCTTAATTAAGTTGAGCCGCTCAGGGCATGAAAATAGTAATTTTTTGCCCGCCATGCAGGAATTCCACTTGATCTAACTTCAATTCCAGAGTTAGGCATTTCAATAAAAATATTCCAATAAAAACAGGAGTTTTCACAACTCCTGCGTCAGTTTATGAGAGGACGAACCATCAGCAAAACAGCTAAAACATTAAGAAATTTTATTTTCTCTCAGCATCTCAGTTGTTGTAGCTCGTTGTCTAAGTTAAAACAGCGAAACCATACCAACAATACCCGCACATGACAAAACTAACAGAAGCGTCATTAAAACGGATTGTCCGAGATGTTTCTGAGAAGAATTCATGACTGCCTACCATGTATTAGTGAATGTACTGACGATAACAAAGGGGCTTCGTTAACGATCGCGATCGCTTACGAAACGTTAATCTACTTCATCTTCCTTAATATGTTTCTCATAAAAAAAGCCAGCGTAGGCTGGCTTAGCAGAGACATTGCAAAGATGTTTAGGAGTTGCCGTCAGAAGTCGGCAAACTGCTGGATTGTGGCTGCCGACGCATTAAAAATCGTTCTCGCGCTCCCACAATGATGATGTAAAGAATTGGCACCACAAACAAACTCAAGAAGGTTGCCACAAGCATGCCACCGAAAACGGCAGTACCTAATGTTTGACGGCTACCCGCACCCGCACCTGTCGCAATCACCAGAGGAAAGATCCCAATCAAGGTTGAAAGTGCAGTCATCAAGATGGGACGTAACCGATCTTGGGAGGCTTCGACTGCTGCTTTCGTAATCGACAACCCCTGTTCTCGTAACTGGTTTGCAAACTCTACGATCAAAATTGAGTTTTTACTCGCCAAACCAATCAACATGACCAACCCAACCTGACAATAAACATCGTTGGGAAAGCCCCGTAAAAACTGCGCCAAGAGTGCCCCAAACACAGCCAGAGGCACAGCCAGCAAAATAATGAAGGGGTCAATAAAGTTTTCGTATTGGGCTGCCAAAACGAGAAACACAAACACCAGACCTAAGCCGAAGATAATTGGGGCGAGTCCCCCCGACTCTAATTCTTCGTAAGAGGTGCCTGCCCAGGCATAACCAAAGCGAGGTGGCAAGACTTGTGCGGCTAACTGCTGCATTTTTTGAATTGCCTCACCAGAACTGGTGCCTGGTGCGGGTGAACCCGTAATTTCAATCGCACGGAACAAGTTGAAATGGTTAATCGTTTGTGCGCCTGTGGTTGGGGTAATCGTAATCAGGTTATTCAGCGGAATCATTTGTCCCGTTTCAGAACGGACATAAAGCTGGTCAATGTCTTCTGGTTTAGAACGAAATTCTTCATCAGCCTGAACGTAGACCCGGTAACTGCGCTGCCCCAGGTTAAAGTCATTAACGTATTGCGACCCCAAGGCTGTCTGCAATGTATTAAAAATGTCATCGATTGGAACTTGCAATGCTTTGGCGCGATCGCGGTTCACTTCCACATTAAATTGAGGTGTCGCCGCCGAAAATGTAGTGAATACCTGCTGTAAGCCGGAACCAGGCTGATTTGCCGCACCGATCAACTTGCCAGAGGTGGCTAGCAGAGAAGCGAGATCATTCACACCGCGCCGATCTTGCAGGTAGAAGGAAAAACCACCAAAAGTACCCAAACCTTGAACCGGGGGTGGGTTGAGTGGCAGAACCCGCGCTTCGGTGATGCCCATCACCTGGGGAAACAGCTTGCCAATAATGGCTTGAGCCGATTGACCGGGACCTTTCCGCTCATCCCACGGCTTTAAAGTCGTAAAGATGATGCCCTGGTTGGCAGTGCTACCACTAAAACCAAAACCACCCACTGCAAAAGTCGCTTGTACTTCCGGAAATTGATCCTTCTGCAATAAAATGTCTTCCACCTTATCCATTACATTACTCGTGTAGTTGAGCGAAACCCCTTCTGGAGCCTGCACAATCGTAATGAAATAACCCTGGTCTTCATCTGGTAAGAAAGCTTGTGGCACGATCGTAAACAGCCATGCAGTTGCCCCTAACGACACTACAAACAGGCCCAAGATCAGCATCTTAAACCGGGTCAAGGTCTGGAGTGAGTTGCGATAGCGGTTGCGGGTGTTGTCTAAGAAGCGGTTGAACCAGTTAAACGGGCGTGCTAGCCAACCAGGAATTTGAGGATTCGCCGTTAGCAACATGCCACAGAGCGATGGCGTTAACGAAAGCGCCAGAAAGGTTGAAATCAGAATCGAAAAAGCAATCGTCAGCGCAAACTGGTTGTAGAGTGCGCCGGTCGTTCCAGGAAAAAAGGCAACTGGCACAAACACTGCCATCAGCACGAGGGAAGTAGCAATCACCGCGCCAAACAACTCGCGCATCGATTCGATCGCCGCCCGTACGGGACTCAGTCCTTTCTCAGTAATCAGACGGCTGACGTTTTCAACCACCACGATCGCATCATCCACTACCATCCCGGTGGCAAGCGTCAAGCCAAACAGCGTCAAACTATTGATCGAAAAGTTAAAGACTCTAACGAAGGCGAACGTGCCAATCAGCGCCAGCGGAATCGTAATCGACGGGATAATCGTCGTGCGCCAGTCTTGCAGAAAGACGAAGATGATCAGCACCACCAGCGCGATCGCCATAATCAGGGTGCTAACCACCTCGCTCATTGAGGCTTCAACGTAGTTCGTCGTGTCAAACGCGACCTCAAACTTCATCCCCGGTGGAAAGCTGGTTGACAGCCGCTGCATTTCTTCTTTGACAGCTTTGCCAACTTCCAGGGCGTTGCTGCCTGGCACCTGGATGATGCCCAGACCGACTGCATCTTTGCCGTTATAGCGCAAGAACGTGCTGTAGTTTTCAGCCCCTAATTCGGCGCGTCCCACATCGCGCAGCTTAATCAGCGCACCGCCTTCCTCCGTTTTGACCACAATCTCGTCAAATTCGGCTGGCTCTCGCAACCGCCCAACCGCCTGTAAATCGATCTGATAGAGCTGTTCTGACGATGTGGGTTGTTGCCCCAGACGACCTGCCCCGACCTGCAAGTTTTGCTCGCGTAAGGCATCGACTACGTCCTGCACTGTCAGAGTACGGCTGGCCAAACGCTCTGGGTCAAGCCAGAGCCGCATCGAGTAACGTCTTTCGCCAAAGATTTGAACGTTACCAACCCCTGAGATCCGCTTAATCGCATCGGCGATGTAGAGGTCGGCATAGTTGCTGAGAAAAACACTGTCGTACTCGTCGTTTTCAGCGTAGAGTCCCATCCCCAAGAGAAAGTTCGCCGACTCTTTTGAAACCTGCACACCGGTGCGCTGAACCTGCTCTGGTAATTGAGCTTCAGCGGCAGATACGCGGTTTTGCACATCTACAGCGGCAATGTCTTTGTTACGCGAGGCATCAAACGTCACGGTAATGCTAGAGGTGCCATCGTTACTGCTGCTAGATTGCATGTAACGCAGCCCTTCAACCCCGTTGATCTGCCGCTCCAAAATGGTTGTAACCGTGTTTTCAACCACTTCGGCACTGGCTCCACTGTAGTTGGAAACTACTGTCACCTGAGTTGGGGCAATCTCAGGAAATTGAGCGATCGGCAGAGTGGGAATCGCGATTAGTCCCAGCAACAAAATAATCGTTGCAGCAACGATTGAGAAAACGGGGCGCTTGATAAAAAATTCAGAAAACATAGGTGAGACAGGGGGTGGAGAGACGAACTGACGTTTTCGATCAGGCAGCGTGGAGCAAATAAATCTCGCCTATGGCTGCAACGTTTAACCCAGGACTGATGTGGTTTTAACCGCCGATATTGACTCGATTGATTTGCGAGGTGCCACTGCTGGGCGAGGTTGTTGGGGCGATCGCGGCGCACTCTGATAAGTTGAGCGTCCCTGTCGTAACGACCTGCTCGTTCGGTTTTAACCCCTCAAGAATTTGATAGCGGTTGTCTTGAATTCTGCCGAGCTTAACGGGGCGTTGGCGTGCCACTAAATCTGGTGGGGGTGGCGCGGGTGCCCCCGGTGGGCCTGCTGGCGGGGCTTGACTTAAGATGGCTTTGCACTGGTCATCGAGGGGCTGAGCGATGTAAACAAAGGTTTCACCACCTAATCTTGAGATGGATGAGGTCGGCACTAACACCCCTGGTTTTTCGCTCCAAATCAGTCGCGCTCGCACAAATTGTCCAGAGCGTAATTTGCCGTCGCGATTATCAAAGGTTGCTTTAGCTAACACACTTTGCACATTCGTCTCAACTTGGGGCGAGATGAAGGTAATGCGTCCAGCAGCCAGCAGTTTACCCGTATTGTCAAGTAACTCGACTCGCTGATTCGTCCGTAACTCTGCCGATCGCTCCAGTGGCACAGACAGCCGCAACTCTAGCGACTCATTTTGGGTAATGGTTGTCAGCGTGTCACTGCTGCTCACAACTTGCCCCAGCTTGACTGGAATATCGCCCACAACCCCATCAAACGGAGCGCGGATCACGGTGTCGCTCAGTTCTTCAGTTGCAAGGTTGGCGTTTGCCTGAGTGCGAGATAGCTCAGACTCAGCATTGGCAAGACTGGCGGCCGATCCTTTGATCCGCTCGTCGATCGCCCGTAATTGAGCCACCGCATTGCTTCGAGCACTCTCAACCTGGTCTAAGTTTTGCCGTGGTAAAGCGCCCTCTGCCACCAAGTCAGAAATACGACGATATTCTTTGGCTTGCAGTTCTACATCGGCTTGACGAGCTAACCGCTCTTGCCGCAGGGCATCCAGTTGAAAGCGGGCATTGTCGCGAGCGGCGCGGGCTGATTGCACACTGGCCTGTACGCCTGCTAACTCGGCCAATCGCTTATCGGGCCGGAGTTGAACAATCGGCGTTCCAGCTTGGACACGAGCGCCAGAGTTGACATAGATGTTGCTGACGCGCCCCGCAATCTCAGGTCGCAGCGGTGCCGCCAACTTGGACTCTAAAGACCCAACAAAATCAGAAAACTCTAGCACTGACTGGGTTTTCGTCGTTTCTAGAGTAACAGGCAGACCCGCTGGCATGCCGCCACCGCCCATCCCAGCTTGGCTACTGGCTTGGCTTGCCATCCACCAGCGCCAACCAAAACCTAAACCCGCGATCGCCAAAAATAGCCCAACAAGACCCAAGACTTTCCTTGAGGTTAGTTTCAACCGAGGTGAGTTTGCGGTAGAAAAAGACTCTACAAGGGCTGGCTGGTCTGAGGGAGGTAACAAGGGGTCTGCTCCGCCCGAACCCGCGTGTTCAGAATGGTTAGAACCGGTCATTTGCATGTCCTGAATGAGATTAGAGGCATCGCGCACAGAGATATACGCAGCGTTCCGTCTGTCCAGCGATAGAGACAAAAGTTAAAAATCTCTTCGACAATCATAAACGTAACGGTATAGTTATTGCAACAGTTTGATATATCAAACTGATATGCAATCTGCTGGAGTGTTAGAGTATACAAAATGTTAATTAAGTGAAATGTTAGAACTTGCTGCTTTGGGGTTGCTGTATGGGCAACCTATGCATGGCTACCGCCTAAAACAGCAACTAGAGCGGTTTATGGGTGGTTGTATTACAGTTAATTTTGGTGCGATCTATCCCTTGTTGAAGCGTTTAGAGTGCCAGGGCGCAGTGTCTGTTCGCGAAGAAGGGGGCGAAACAGGCTCTAATCGTAAGATTTATAGCCTGACGGATTATGGAAAAAAGCTCTGGCATCAATACATGCTTGAGCATCCCCAAGAAAGCTGGGTCAACTCGCGATCGCGTTTTATGATTAAGTTTTTCTTTTTTGGTCATTTAGAGCCGCAAGAACGGGTCAAATTGTTGCGACACCGCTTGATGCTGACGACTTTGCATCTCGACAATAAAGAATCGGTTTATCCAGAATGTACTGACGCTCACCAGACAGAGGTGTTTAGCTATATCAGCTCGATTCTGCGGAATGAGATTGTCTGGCTACAGGCCCAACTCCTCAAGGAAGAAGCCTTGTTGGATGAAGTGCCGTCTTCATTGACGAGCAGCTTATTGGGACACAAACCTTAATTCAAAGCAAGCAACTCACTGAGGAAAAGCTTCACCTGTCTCATAGCGGCAGCGATCGCGTCTGGTTGAGATGTACTTACCGGGCTTGCTTTTCTAACTTAGCAACGCGGTTTTCTAAGGCAGAGAGACGATCTTTTGCCTCGATCGCGAGCGTGGCTAAGCGATCTAAAAGTTGTCGGTCAGTTAACGTTTCAGCGCCTCTGGGGCGCGACGTTGGGGGAGGGGTTGGAGTGCGGCTCCCACTTTGCCGACTCAAGCTATTGATTTGCGCTCGAAGCTGGCTGACCTCAGACCTGAGTTGATAAATATCGGCTTGAAGGTTGGCGTTCGACTGTGCCAACACGACACCCCGCGTTGCCAAAACCAGGAACAACGCTGCTATCAGGGCGATCGCGAATCGTTTAAACACCATATCGCTTCAAAACTGGCTGATCTACCTTATATCTTGCCAATCCTTAAAGTGGCAGGCACCTCTCTAAAGGTCACTAATGACGGTTTGAACCTCAACTAGCAAGTCACTGGTTGAGCGAGGTACAACATCATTTTTCGCAGCTTCAGGAGTTGCGTCGTCAGAGTTATCAACCTGAAAAGAGGGCAACGTCTCAATTGGCGATTGAAAAGCGGGGTAGGGAAGTGTGGCCGCGAGTAAGCCAGTGACGGTGACGCAAATTAGAGTGGGAATCAGTTTGGGATAGGTAAATTTCATAACCTTGGCCTGAGTGGACGATGAATTTGAATTCAACTGTTTTCTGGTTGATTTCGGGTTTCCACCTAGACTTTTCCTTAGTGTTGCTCAAACCCTTGACCGGAAACCTGCTCCAACTCCAAAGGAGTGAAAAATTGATTTCAAGAGTAGGAACCGTGTACGGGTATCAATGTAACAACTAGATTGCTCTAATTTACGGAAAAGTAGACAGAATCTCAAAAGTCACATGAAAACTTGATGGTTCTGACCGCGATCGCGTTGAGAAAAAAAACTTTTACCTGTTCCGCATTTCGCTGTGTCTATTTGAGTTATAGCTGGAGTGCCTCTGCCAACCTTTGCTGGAAACTGCAAAGCCATTTTGTATTTCTGGCAAGAATGGGTATTGGGAACAATCCGATTTTTTCTTTTCGCGGATTAAAACTTTGGTAGGTGCAGAATGGGTTTTAAAGCACGGATGAAACAATCCATTAAGCGGCAGGTATGTGTCCTTTTATACTTGAAGCTGAAAAAGATGGACGGATAGACACTGAGGAAAGAGAGATTAAAAGTAGAACAAATGGTCTATCTGGCGGCGGAGGGGTGGCAGGTTTGGGCTGGGTGGGGTTCTCTCTGGCTGCGGTCGTCAAAGTGAACCCGGATGCGTATACTGAAAAGCGGTTCACCTCGGACGTTAAGGAATTTGCATGAAAGGATTTCTCGCATTCTTCGTCGCGCCAATTGTTTCATTGGTTGCGTTGACCGATGCTGCGATCGCCGCGGTCAAAACACAAGTCGTTGAGTATCAGCATGATGGCGTCGTACTTGAGGGATTTTTGGCTTACGATGACGCAAAAACAGGAAAGCGTCCTGGTGTGATGATTGTCCACGAGTGGACAGGCGTGGGTGACTACGTGAAGAACCGCGCGAAGCAATTGGCCGAGCTAGGCTATGTTGCTTTTGCGGCTGACATCTACGGCAAAGGCATTCGTCCCAACAATCCAACAGATGCAGGTAAAGAAGCGACCAAATATCGCTCAAACCGCCCGTTGCTGCGTAGCCGCGCCTTGGCTGGCTTGAAAGTGTTGCAGGCGAATCCGCTCACAAACCCGCAAAAGATTGCTGCGATCGGTTACTGCTTTGGTGGTGGTACTGTGCTGGAACTGGCGCGGAGTGGTGCTGATGTGGCGGGTGTGGTGAGCTTTCATGGCAACTTAGACACGCCTAACCCAGCCGATGCCCAAAACATTAAGGGGAAGGTGTTAGTGCTACATGGAGCTGTTGATCCTTATGTGCCACCTGAGCAGGTCAGTGCCTTTGAGAAGGAAATGAATGACGCCAAGGTTGATTGGCAACTGGTGTCTTATGGTGGTGTGGTTCACAGTTTTACCAATCCTGAAGCGGGCAATGACCCGTCGAAAGGGGCTGCTTACAATGCATTAGCCGATCAGCGATCGTTTGGTGCCATGCAACAGTTTTTCAATGAGCTCTTTGTCGATCGCGACGCGACGAAGCCTGCATTCAAAAAGCCATCCGACCAATTTAACCCACCTCGCAGGTCTGGGAGTGGACGCTAAAAACAGCGGCTAATTGGGATTCGGAATTGAGAGCAAGGGTTCATCGGGGACTCTTGCTTTTTTTGTCGCTCCAAAAGCGATAATGCTGTGCAGTTGCAGGATGGATCCGGGTTTACTAAGTCTGGAGGTGTGGTCAGGCTTCTCTTTTGCCGCTTAACCCGTGGAGATACGTGCTCGACTTTACTGATGTCGATTCATCGCATGAACCTGGCTTGCTAGGGGAGATTTTTGTGGCTGAGTGGCTGACGCAAGCGGGTTGGCAACCGATCGCCCATCGTTGGCATTGTCGGTGGGGTGAACTAGACCTGGTTGCCGTGCGTCGGGCTAATGAAACGTCTGCGATCGCTGCGATCGCCTTTGTGGAAGTCAAAACTCGCCGCCAACACAATTGGGATGCGCATGGGGCACTCGCCATTACAGCGAAAAAACAGTCAAAGTTATGGCGAACAGCCCAGCTCTATCTGGTCGAAAATCCAGCTTTTGAAGCGCTACCTTGCCAGTTTGATGTGGCTCTTGTCACCTATCAACCCGTAGCAATCACGCAGGGTATCCCTCAACATGCTACCCGTAAAGCAGACTGGCAGTTTTGGATGCAGACTTACATCCCCCATGCGTTCGCGCTTAATTAACCGCCCCACACCTTCTCTAAAACAGTTTGGGGTGCAATGTCTGCCATCTTGCCACTGAGCGACTTAATCCCAATAAAGCGGTTGCTTTCGGGCAACATTTTCTTCGGCTCGTTGTCTCCAAAGAGGGCCAGGGTATAGGTCTGCACAGCAACAGCAAGTTGCATCGGGGCGCTGTCGGTACACAGCATTAAATTTGCTCCACCGATAATGGCGGCTAGTTTTCCAGTTGTGTCGGGTTGCGTCACTTTCAGGCTGGGATTAAGCTTGACCAGCGCATCAACGAGGGTGGCATTGTCTTCGTCTTTGACGACCACCAGCATCAAGTCAGGTTGCTTCTGTTGAAAGTCTTGAATAATGCCATTCCAGCTCTCAACCGGATACGTCTTGCCGTTGTTGGTTGCGTCGGCGCTGCCGTAAACCAATACATACCCGGCTTGGCCGATGCCCAACCGCTTGCGCTCAGCGTCTGCCCAGTCTAAATCTTTAACTGGAATGCTGACGGCTAGAGCTGGACAGGGAGCTTGAAAGTTCAGGCTTTTCAGCAAATCGTAGTAGGCGGTTGCCCCATACTGGTTGGTGTTGCGGGGAACTGTGTGGGTGAAAAAATTAGCGCCAGGGGTTCCTTCGTAACCAATCCGGGTCGGAATCCCTGCTAGCCACAATAGGAAACTCACTGTCCAATTCTGCCCTGGAAAAACTGCGACTTCATACTCACGCTCACGAATGTTGCCCAGCAGGTTGCCCCAATCTGCCAAGCTATTGCGTGATTCAAACTCAAAGGCGATCGCGTTATTGACTGATTTGCTGACCTGGTACGCGGCTTTCGCTGTCGGTTCGACAACCACATCAATCTGAGCATGGGGGTATGCCTGCTTCAAACCGTCAAGCGTGGGGAAGAAAAGAACTTGTTCGCCAACTCCACCAGGGATAAGGGCTACGATTCTCATAAATTGGACTTCTCAAACTGGGATCGGTTTAATTGCCTCATCCAGTTTAGATGGATTCGGCTTTTCTAGAAAGTTCAAAAAACCACGCTTATGGAATTTTTCCACGCTGTCTACTACAAAATTGGCTTTCAGACGGGGTCGAACGGGTCAGAAAACAGCAGTCTCACCCCGAACTTTGAGGGGTTTTGCTGAGTCTCGTGGCGATCGCGATGGCAGGTGAAGGGATTATGAAACTGCTTAGGAATGGAAATTAAATCAGGGGCGGGTTTTGCCGTTCAATCCCTTGCAGGAATCAGATCGGTCTGCTAGACCCGTCCGTAGAGTGGGCGGATTAATTAAATTCGCCATCCTTAGTGCTGCTACGAAGCCCGAATACAGGCAGTAATCAACTCTTGCAAAATGGGCAAATTTTCCGGATGGCACGCTCGGTTTGTTAGTATCTTCGTCGGGCGTTTCAAATCAGAAATTACGTGGATGGCTTTCTCAATCTCAACAAACCACTTGGTTTTACTTCCCACGACTGCGTTGCCAAAGTCAGACGTTTGTTAAAGCTCAAGCGCGTGGGACATGCTGGCACGCTGGATCCAGCCGCTTCAGGCGTGTTGCCGATCGCCCTGGGGCGAGCCACTCGCTTACTTCAATTTCTTCCGGGTGACAAAGCCTATCACGCCACGATTCGATTTGGAGTACAAACCACCACCGATGACCTCGAAGGGGAGGTTTTACAGAGCCAATCCGCTGCTCACCTGACTTTAGAGGGGGTTCAGCAAGTGCTACCCCAATTTCTCGGTCTGTTAGAGCAAATTCCCCCGGCTTACAGTGCAATTCAGGTGCAGGGCAAACGGCTCTACGACTTAGCACGCGCAGGGCAAACGGTAGAAGTCAAGCCGCGCTCAGTAGAAGTTTTCGCAATTGATGTGCGAGGCTGGCAGACCGGAGAGTTTCCTGAACTGGAGGTCGCGATCGCCTGTGGCTCTGGCACGTATATCCGGGCGATCGCGCGGGATTTGGGAAATGTTCTTGGTGTCGGTGGTACTTTAGCAAAGCTGATTCGCACGCGGAGTAGTGGCTTTGACCTGTGTGATAGTCTCACCTTTGAAGCGCTCACCACTCAGGTAGAAGAACACCACTTTCAAGTGATTGCCCCTGAGCAAGTGTTGTCTCACTTACCGGCCCTGGTGTTGCCCAATGAGATCGCCCGCCGCTGGTGCCAGGGACAAAAAATTTTGCACACTCCCACAACAGAGACACGAGAGCCGCAGTGCATTTATTCAGAAGCAGGCACCTTTTTAGGAATCGCCAACCAGGTTGATGAGCTGTTGTGTCCTCAAGTGGTGTTTGCTGACCCTGGAGCGATCGAGATTTAGGTAATCGTTCAATTTCTTAAAGCGATACCCCACCAACTTCAGCGGGGCGATGAGGCAGGGCCTTTATTGGGCAAAGAGCTTGCATCAACAAAATCAATGGTGTTCAGATTTTGCTGGGTGCTAGCCTAAAAAAGGCTATTGCGTTAGTCGTCATACCGCATGAGCTTGCGATAGAAATTTTGTGAGAAATCAGGCAGCTTTGTGCGCTTGAAATTGAAGATAACTTCAATCAAAAAATCAATAAACTCGAAATTTGCCATCATCAGCTCATAGCTGAGATCGGCATTGCCGTCAAATTGTAAGCGGCAGCGAGTAATTTCTGAAGGCAGCGTTGAGACGTTCCACGTAGCAATAAAGGGAATGCTTGCACCCCCCTCAATTTTGCGTTGCCCCTCTAAAACTCCCTTTTGATATAGGCTAATAGCAAAGGGAAGCAATTGCTTTTTGGCTGCTTGTGGGTAGTAGGGCATGTAGACTCCAACCTGTTGGTTGGGAGCGGGTTGAAGCTGGTCCAACGACATAACCAATGGTCCTAATTCCGAGTTAATAATTGCATCAGCGACTAAGGAGACACAGTCAATATACTGGCAGATGTTGCTTTGTTTAGCATTCCCCAAAATAAGAATCAACCGAGCATCGATTCATCTATTTTGCTCTATCCATAGAAAGCACTACCCAACTGCGATTTGAAAATCTCGCCCTTATCTTGCTTGTCTTGATATACATCAAGATTTATTGTTAATTCATCCGAATAATTACTGCGTGTTACTTTATGGCACCCCTGGTTGCAAATTATTACTTAACCTACCGCTGCAATGCCCGGTGTCACTTTTGTGATATCTGGGCTTTGGAACCCAAAAAGGAGGCGGATTTTGCAACGATTCGCCAGAATCTTCAAGACTTGCGCCGCTTAGGAGTCAAGTATGTTGACTTCACGGGTGGTGAACCTCTACTGCGCCAAGATGTTCCTGAAATTTTTGCCGAAGCAAAGCGCCAGGGGTTCGTGACGAGTATGACGACCAACACGATTCTTTACCCAAAGCGTGCGAAAGAAATGCAAGGGTTGGTCGATTTTCTCAATTTTTCGCTCGACGGACCAGATGCGGAAACGCATAATCAATCACGCGGCGTCAAAATCTTTGAAACGCTGGTTGAGTCGGTCCGTATTGCGCATGAATTAGGTGAGTTTCCTGTCTTAAACCACACGGTGACAGCTCAAAACTATGAGCGCATTGGAGAGGTGGCTGAGTTTGCCTACGAAGTAGGCGCACGCGTTTGGCTTAATCCCGCTTTTACGGCTCATAGCAACTACAACTCAAAGAAAAATCCGACTCCGGCGTTGGTGACGGCGATCGAAGAGATGGCCCGACGATACAACAACCTTGGTTACAATAAAGCTGCCCTCGAATTCATCAAGGCGGGTGGAAACGACATTAACAATCCGCGTTGTAAAGCCGTTGACGCGGTAATTGCGATTTCGCCCCACGATGAACTCTTGCTGCCCTGCTATCACTTTGCCCAATCGGCTCCTGCAATTAATGGGCGGCTTTATGAGCTTTACAAAGAGTCGGAGGAAGTTGATTCTTACCGCCGCTCTCAGGGAAAACTGGCTGTATGTGATGGTTGCACTGTCTGGTGCTACCTGATTCCCAGTTTCTTTATGGGTTTTGACAAATACTGGTTTCTAAATCAAGTGACTTATGCCGGCGAATTCCTGGCGCGAAAGCGATTCCTTCAACGAGCTAGAACCGCTTAGTTCTTTACTGGCGGATATTTCTCAATTTACAGAAGCAGACGAAGAGACAACTCCAGTCCCTCCTCAGGATCGGCGGCGGCGTAAAGCTGCCATTCTGTTGATGGCAATTTGGAGCGGTACGATCGCGCTGCACTTAGTAGCCTGGGGTTACTGGTTTGTGATTGGGCTGACAACGCTCATGAGCATTCACGCAGTGCGGATCTTGTTGGCGCGTCCGGTGCCGATGCCGCAACCCCTGACTGATGACGAGTTAGCCGATGCTCCGACGGTTTCGTTGATGGTTGCAGCGAAAAATGAAGAGGCGGTGATTGGTCGGTTGATGAAGTTGCTTTGTGAGCTTGACTATCCCCGCGATCGCTATGAAGTGTGGGCGATTGACGATAACAGCGATGACAACACTCCAGCGGTGTTAGCCAAACTGGCAGGTCAATACTCTAATCTGCGGGTTGTGCGGCGATCGCCCAATGCCGGAGGCGGCAAGTCAGGGGCACTCAACCAAGTGCTGCCACTGACAAAGGGTGAGTTGATTGCAGTCTTTGATGCTGATGCTCAGGTTCCGGCTGACCTCTTGCGGCGGGTTGTGCCACTCTTCGATCGCGACTCTTTGGGTGCAGTGCAAGTGCGTAAAGCCATTTCAAATGTCTCGCGCAATGGCTGGATCCAGGGCCAAGTTGTAGAGATGGCGTTTGACACCTATATCCAACAGCAACGGATTGCGCTTGGCGGTATTGGTGAGCTGCGCGGTAATGGGCAGTTTGTCCGCCGAGAAGCTCTGGAGGACTGTGGCGGTTGGAACGAAGAAACGATCACCGACGATTTAGACTTGTCAATTCGCTTGCATCTGCATAATTGGGATGTTGAAGTGACAACCGTGCCTGCTGTGCGAGAAGAAGGGGTGACACGGGCGATCGCGCTTTGGCACCAGCGAAACCGTTGGGCGGAAGGCGGTTATCAACGTTACCTCGACTATTGGCAACCCATTTTGCGAAACCGCATGGGCACCCGTAAAACGTTTGATCTCGTGCTGTTTTGGATTACGCAGTACATGCTGCCTTCTGCGGCAGTGCCGGATGCGTTGATGGCAGTGTTACGACATCAGCCAATGGTGTGGTCGCCGGTCGGGGGGCTGACGGTGCAACTGTCGCTCTTGGGCATGTTCTTTGGCTTACGCCGGATCCGTAAGCAAGAGCGAACTCTGCAAGCGGTGGAGCATCCTTCCCGAATGTCGGCTCAAAAACTGTTCAGAACGCTTCTGCAAGTTGTGTTTGGCACGCTTTACATGCTGCACTGGTTGCCTGTAATTGCCAGCACTGCGGCGCGAATCTCGGTTCGTCCGAAGCGGCTGAAGTGGGTTAAAACCGCGCATCATGGCAGCGATGTGCAACTGGATGTGACTGGTTAACCTTATCCTTTTAGGGAAGAAATCAGCGCAGGCAGCAGGTTCAACAGGTTGGGATGGGCTTGTAGGCGGGTGTAAGACCGGGCCGTTTGCAGCAGTGTGCGATGCCGAGGAAACCAGAGGGGTGTAAACGGTAGCCGAAAGGGTGCCCAAAGCACCGATTTCTGTGGGTGGTCAAACAAATAACCGTTGTGAACGACCCCAATTCCCGACTGGATATCGTCGGGAGTATTGCCCGGAAAAGCACCCCAGGTTAACCCCGGCACCCCAAATATGATCGCAGACCAGACGTTAACCGCAATTGCTCCATACCGAAGTTGGGCGATCGCAGAGTCCAGTTCGGCTTGGCAACACTTTTGTGTGGCTGGGTCAACCAGGATGCTGCAAGACAGGTTGCCCCAGATCTGTTCGTTGACAAAGGGGACTGCCTGCTGCAAAAAGTCGGCGCTCTCACTCACGGGTAAGCTGACCTCGGCTAACACGCCACAGAATGCCTCCTCATTTAAGGCATATGCATCGGCTTCTGGTGCGACATCCTGGATCCATAGCCAGGGCAAATCGAGTTCTGGTTCGGGGCGATTGGGGTCGGGTGTACCCAGCGACTCCGCCTGAGAATAACGCTCAACAAATTGCTGATAGCGTTGGGTTGCCCCCGGATAGTAGGCTTTGCGGAGCGGAGTTTGGGCGAGTTCTTGTTTGAGATAGCTTAAAAAGCTGGCTCGTTGGGGCCAACCTTTCGCTGTGACAATCACTTTTGCCGCTGCACAATTAAAGCTGGCATTGTGAACGACCATTCCAGCAATTTGGCGGGCTTGATAAACCAGGTCAGCATCTGACCAATTGCCCGGTACGACTAGGATGGGAGTTACACAACCTAGCTCCGCCGTGATGGGTTTCAGTGTCGGCAAGCTCTGGGCGATCGCCTGGTAAGTGTACTGTGACCCCGTGACATGAATTTGATCAACGAGCGAATGCTGGCACAGCGCGCGGCCTAACTCAGCCCCTCCGTAAACAATTTCGAGAAAACCCGCATCACAGAGTGGTTTCAATGCTTTTTCAAAAACGGCACCCAAATATTCGTTGACCGGGTTGAGCTTCAGCAGCACAACCGAGTTTTCAACAAAAAGCTTGTGGAGCGAGTCCATTGGGGCGATCGCAGAGATATTGCCTGCCCCCAGCACTAGCGTTAAGCTCCCTGTTTGGGATGCCTGACGGTAAATCTCGCCCTGGGTGGGTGGTTGCCCTGGCTCAAGCCACAACTCCCCCACAAAGCCGGAATAAAGCACCTTGTCGAGCCACTGATCGGGGAACACTTTGGCGATCCATTGCCCGTTTCGCTCGGTCAGAGACACGGGTTTCGGTTGTCCCCCAGCTTCAAGGGCATGGATTAATTGGCGCAGATTTCCTAAGACCCCGGCTGGGCCAACAATCCATTCTTCTCCGGCGAGCGGTGCAGTGGGGTCGATGCCTTTGGCTTGGCAGGCAAGCGTGGCCCATTCTTCAGCAACCGCTAAGGTCGCGTCAACACAGCCTTGTAGATAATTTATTCGGTCTGAGCAACTAACGTTAACCCACTCCGTTTTTCGAGCGGCTAAGCGTTGGGCGATCGCATCTGCCATTTCTAGAGTCGTGGCGGGTGGGGCGACAAAGCTTTTCACCATAACTGCACCGTGATGAATAAAAAAGTTTGGCAAAGCAGGCAACTGGGCGCTGCCCTCATAGGGGCTGCTGTTTTTCTGGCTTGACCGAGCGATCGCGGATTTGGATCCAGACAACAACCGCTCCTATGGATAGGTATCAGAACCGCTAAACTTGAGTCTGGTGTAATTTTGGATCAAGTTAAGCCGATTGACCAGTATGTGGTCATGAATGCTCTGTCTGCGGCGATCTGCGTGGTATGTGAGGAGTCTGCTGTGCTGAGAAGTTTGAAACAGCCTTTTTCGAAAGTTGGGCATTTGGCTCGATTGCTGCCAGTGAGCGATCGCCAGTGGGCCAATCTTGATTTGCTCAGAACGTTAGTGCAACGCGATTTACGCGTCCGGTATGAAGGCTCAATGATTGGCAACTTGTGGGCGGTTGTGCATCAAGTGCTTCAGCTATTGATCTTTACCTACGTTTTTTCGGTTGTGCTACAGGTCAAGCTAAGCCTGAAAGGACTACCGGCCAATGATTTCACCTACGGGTTGTGGCTGTTTGCAGGGCTAGTTCCCTGGACAGCGCTGGTGATGGGGTTATCGCAAGCTGCGACTTCTGTAATTAACCAGCCAAACCTGGTCAAAAAAGTGGTTTTTCCGCTCAGCCTGCTGCCGTTAGTGCCGATTGTGTCAGCCTTTGTTGAAAGCTCCATTGGGCTGATGCTGTTAATTGCCATGTTGGCTTTCACGACAAAAACGTTACATGCCAGCCTGCTGCTGCTCCCTCTGGTGTGGATTCCCCAATTGCTTTTAACGGCAGGTTTAGGCTATCTCACGGCAGGGTTAACGGTTTTCATTCGGGATATTGCTCAAACAGTAGGGGTGGTCTTAAATCTTTGGTTCTACGTGACACCGATTATTTACCCGGCCAATATCGTGCCAGAGTTTTTGAGGTTTTGGGTTTTTCAATTTAATCCGTTCACGGCCATTGTTGAAACCTATCGGGACCTCATCCTAGAAGGCAAGCTGGCACATGGGCCAGAACTTTTAACAGCTTATGGAGTTGCGATCGCGGTGTTTTTGCTGGGGTGGCTGATTTATAAGCGTCTGCGTCCGGCATTTGCCGATGTTTTGTAATCGCACTTTCTGTCAGCAAGGCGTTGCAGCCAGTTGCTCGGCTCATCATTATTCACGGCAGGAGGAAAGGGAATGAATATTTTATTTCGCGAGTTCGATCCGTTTAACGTGTGGCTATGGGTTGAGTTTTACACCGTGCCATCCGAGATCGAAAAACAATATTTTGAGGAAGTCCTCGACTCGTGGTTTTTTATTGGGAAGTTGGGTGGGTTCAACGCTGAGAATCTGCAAGTGCAGGACGTTGGCCTGGATATCAGCTACATGGAGTACGACCCCGAAGTGGCTGAAGGTAGTTTACTGGCGTTGATGCACAACATGGGTGAGATTGAGTACGAAGGCGTTTGGGCGCGTTGTTGGTTTGATTTAGGGACGAGTGACGCGATCGCCCTGGATGTTTTGGTCAATGCGTTGCGCCAATTTAGCCGCGATTATGTGAACATTGAAACCTTCATTGTGGGTGGCGAAAACCACGACTGGCGGATTCCAGAGAACATGCGGCAGCAGGGCTTCGTCTCAGAAGACTCATGGAATTAAGCTAGAGTAGGGAGGTCGCCGAAAACGTGCCTGCTCTCGTTTTGGGAATGGAACCTGTACTGACTTAAGTGTATGACCCGTTCTGCCGCTCCCCCGACCGCTTCAACCCGCCCCCCTAAGGAAACGGACTGGCGCTTATTTTTAAGACTGGCACCCTATGGGCTACGCAACAAAAATCTGCTGATCTTTTCCTTAATTTTGCTGGTGCCAGCCTCGATCGCGGGGGCTGTGCAGCCCATCTTAATTGGGGAAGCCATCTCTTTCATTAGACAGGAACCAACCACCTGGGGCGTATTGCAAAAACTATCCCTACAAGCGGGAATTAATTTGCTCGCCGGATTGCTACTGCTGACGCTGGTTGTGCGGGGTGTGCTGGATGCGTGGCAGGGCTACCTGGTGCAGAAAGTCGGGCAAAACATTACGGCAGAAATCCGTGCGGATCTGTTTCACCATGTCACTTCACTTGCCGTTCGTTTTTTTGATCGCACTCCAGTTGGAAAGCTGATCACCCGACTCACCAGTGATGTAGAAGCGTTGGGAGATGTTTTCTCGACGGGGGCGATTGGCATCTTAGGCGATATCTTCTCAATTTTAATTTTGGCGATCGCGATGTTTTTGCGGCAATGGCAACTCGCCCTCTTGCTGGTCGTGATGCTGATTCCCGTCAGTTTTTTGATCATTTATTTCCAAAATCAGTTTCGCAAGGCCAACTACAAAGCCCGCGAAGAGTTGTCTCAACTCAATGCCATGCTGCAAGAAAACATGGTGGGTGTTGGCGTTGTGCAGCTCTTTCGGCGTGAAGCGTTTAATGCCGATCTCTTTCGCACCGTCAACCAACGCTATATCAAGGTTGTTGACCGCACGATCTTTCATGACTCGGCGATCTCCGCCACTCTGGAGTGGATTTCGCTGGTCGCGATCGCAGGTGTGCTGTGGTTGGGCGGCGGTTTAATCTTGGGCGATCGGCTTACCTTTGGACAGTTATCAGAGTTTATTCTGTTTGCTCAGCGATTGTTTGACCCCTTGCGCCAATTTGCTGAAAAGTTTACGGCGATTCAGGCTGGGTTAACAGCCGTTGAGCGGGTGAGCGACATCATGAATGAGCCAATCGAGATTCGTGATGTTGAAAATCCTAAAAATTTGAATTCGCGCGAATCGACAGGCGAGATTCGATTTGAGCATGTCTGGTTTGCGTACAAACAGGATGAATATGTGCTCAAAGACCTGGATTTTACAATTCATCCCGGCGAGAAAGTCGCGCTTGTCGGCCCAACCGGGGCAGGCAAAAGTTCGATTATTCGGCTACTGAGTCGGTTGTATGAGCCAACCCAAGGGCGGATTATTGTAGATGGCATTGATACTCGCGAGTTACCTCAAACTGAGCTGCGCCGCCACATGGCCGTGATTTTGCAGGATGGCTTTGTTTTCGCTGGAGATGTGAAAAGCAACATTACTCTAGGGGAGAGCTATAGCCTGAATGAAGTCCAGGAAGCGGCTCAGAGTACAAATGTTGCCGATCTAATTGAGCAACTACCACAGGGCTATGACACCCCCTTACGGGAACGTGGCACCAACCTGTCGGCGGGGCAAAAGCAACTGCTTGCCTTTGCGCGGGCGGCGATTCGCGATCCAAAAATTTTGGTGTTAGACGAGGCAACAGCCAGTCTCGATGTTGCAACCGAAGCGCGGATCCAGACGGCACTTGAACGCCTCTTAGAAGGTCGCACCGCGATTATCATTGCCCACCGACTCTCCACCATTCGGAATGTCGATCGCATTTTGGTGTTGAAGCGGGGTGAGCTAGTCGAGTCGGGCACCCACGAGGAGTTGCTGAATCTGGGTGGGTTGTATGCCAGCCTGTACAAACTGCAAATGTTAGAGAGTTAAGCAGCTCGTATCAGTTTTGCAAAGCAAATGCCTGGGATCCTTCAGACTCCAGGCCGCTTGATTGTCGATAAGATTTTTACTCAATCCACAAAGTGAAGGGCAAACGGGTGTAGATGCCGCGCGGGTCATTCAAGCTACGAAAGGCCGATAGTTCATTCTGAAGTTTAATTACTTCTTTTGTCAGCACATCTGCCTTCTCAGTGGGTTTGAGAAACGGGAGTTTTGCAAAAGCCTGGTCAGGCTGGTCGCCAAACAATCGCTCCTCTAAGCCACGAGGCTGCGGATACTCCTCAACTTGCCAGTCGTCGCCCAGCTTAGCTTGGGTCGCTGCCGCTTTGATGGCGGCTTCTAAGCCACCCAAATCATCGACCAGACCAATTTGCTTCGCCCGTGTTCCAGACCAGACCCGTCCCTGGGCAATTTCGGCAACTTTAGCTTTGTCTAACTTGCGAGACTTCGCCACCTTTGTCAGAAATTGATCGTAGATATTGTCAACCAACACTTGCACTTTCGCGAGTTCGGCAGGTGTCTTGGGTCGGGTGATCGTCTGGCTGTCAGCAAATTGCCCTGTCTTGACAGAATCCCAGGTGATGCCATTATTGTTCGCTAACTTCTGCACATTGGGTTGGATGCCAAACACGCCAATCGATCCTGTAATCGTATTAGGTTCAGCAAAAATGCGATCGCTGTCCATCGCAATCCAGTAACCACCAGAGGCAGCAACAGACCCCATCGACACAATCACAGGTTTGGTTTTACGAATCAGGGCAATCTCTCGTTGGATCACTTCAGATGCAGTTGCACTGCCACCCGGACTGTTGACCCGTAAGACAACCGCTTTCACCTTGTCATTGTGCCGAATTTTGCGGAGTTCTCTGGCAAAGCGATCGCCCCCGATTTCTCCGGCGTCTCCCTGCCCGTTGACAATATCACCCTCAGCATAAACAACCGCAACCTTGCGATTACTCTTCGTTTGTTTATTAATCGCGGTCTCTGCGACACTGGCATATTCTTTCAGGCTAATCTGACGAAAGGTACGACTCTTGGCATCACTGCCCGTCAGTTTTTTCAACTCATCCAAAATTTCATCTTGGTAAGCTTGCCGATCAATCAAACCTTGCTTAGTGGCGCTATCAGCCAAGAGAATCACCTGCTGATTGGCGATCGCCTGAAGCTGTGCGGGAGTACGCTTGCGGGCTTCTCCGGTTGCTCTGAGAAACTCACCCCAGACATCTTGCAACAACGTTTGAGTCTGTTGGCGGTTTTCAGGGCTGAGCCGATTGAGCAAAAATGGCTCAACGGCTGACTTATACTTACCAACTCGCGTTACTTGAACGTTAATGCCGTACTTATCTAAAAAGCCTTTCAGGAAAAGTGGTTGTGAACTAAGCCCATTAAACTCTAAAGACCCCATCGGGTTGATTGCGATCGTGTCAGCCACCGAAGCGACATAGTACTCGCGCTCGCTCCAATCGGTATTGTAAGCAATTACTCGCTTACCCGATGCTCTCACCCGTTGGAGCGCTTCCCTCATTTCTTTTAGGGTGGCAAACCCCGCTCCATTACTGGCACCACTGCTGTGGATGTAGACACCTGAGATGCGCTTATCAGTGGCTGCGTGATTCAGGGCTGTCAACACCGACCGCAGTTGCATCGAAGACGGCTCATTTGAAAGAGCCTGACTCAACGCCCCAACGGTACGCTTTCCATCTGTGATGGGTTGCGATAGATCGACGACCAGCACAGAACGGTTTCTCACTTGGGGTTCAACATCGCGGGTGGCTAATAGGAGAATTAGCCCAACGAGTGTACTAACACTTAAACCCAAAAAGATAAAAATTCCCAGAACTGTTGCCAGGACATTCTTTAAGAAATCACGCATGCCGCCGACTCAAACCTTTGCTGATACAAATTCTGCTCTAGCCTAACACTGCTAAAGCAAAACCGGAGTCAGAGAAAAGCACAGTAACAAATGTTTTGAACTAATTGCTACCAGTCAGAGTTTTTCCTTGAGTGGCCAACAACATTAACCGCTGTAGCTCAGTCCACAAGCGATCGCGCTGGTATAAGCCCTCAATGCGGTGAATCACTTTACCACTTTCAAAAAGTAATATCGTAGGCAGCGTTGTGATGCGATATTGACTTGAAAGTTGGAGGTTCTCGTCAGCATTGATACCGACTAACTTAAAGCATTGCCCCCATGTTGCTTGAAACCCATTAAGTAAAGGCTCAATCATCCGACAGGGACCACACCAAGGGGCACCAAAATGAACAAGAACGGGGACGGATGATTCTAAAACCTCTTTTGTGAACTGTGGCTTACTCATTGAAAGCTGTGATCCCCAGTGGTAAATTATCAATTTTTAGTATTTGAATCATCCTACCAGTGAACACGGCTTGTTGCATCTATTAAAACGGGATGTAGCCACCAAAAAATCAAAACAAATATTGCAATTCCCAAGTAAGAGGGGCGCAAAAATTCAACTAGATTTAAGGTTTGTTTACCCTGCGCGATCGCCTGAAAAGGAATCACCGATGTGCGCGCTTTAACCGCCTCAAAGGCTTGCCCATATCGATTTGTGAGGCGGCGATCGCCATGCCAAACGCCAAATAAATGGTGAGCAATCAGGCCCAAGCAAGTGACGAGCATAAAAGAGGTGCCAAGCCAGAGGCTGTGGGCAATACACCAGATAACTTGCCCCACCATTTGAGGATGTCGGGTAATGCGAATAATTCCGGTTTCGTAGAGGTGAACTTCTGGCTTTTGAATAGCAGCAATCTCTAACAAATTGAAGGTGGCCGGATATAAAAACAGAAACGAAATGGCAGACAACACCCAAATCAGGCTGGCAATGCCAGGAACCCCTTGGAGCTGCCAGAGTTGTGCCCCATCATAGCGATGATTAAAAAAATAAATAATCAGACAGGTTGCCAACGGTAGACTCACCAACGCAAAAAAGACGCGGTAGAGACGTGCTCCGACAATTTTTTCGGCGCGGGGGCGAAGAGCTGCCAAACCACTATGGGCGATCGCGAAGGCAACGAGCAGACCTAGCATGATGAAGTGGCTAGGCGTTAACCATTCAGGCATAGAGTAGTCCTAAATCAGGTGGGTGAGAGGCATTGTGTGAGAGGCTTTTTTCCTGGTAAAGCCTCTCATAAAACCGAAATGGGTCTGGATAGAGTTTCAGTTAATAGCGGAATAAGCCTGTACCCTGCACTTTGTGGCCCGTAGGCTCCAAAATGGCCGCAGCCGCTTGCATCCCCGAAATAGTGGCTCCTTCCATACTGTCGATATAGTCTTGAGCGGTGTAACTGCCCGCTAAGAAGAAGTTAGAGACAGGCGTTTTCTGCTGCGGACGATAAGGATCCATACCGGGGGCTTCGCGATACAGGGACTGGGCCAACTTCACTACGTTGAACCAGGTCATGTTTAGTTCTCGCGAAGAGGGAAACAGATCATGAACTTGCTTTAGAGCGTGTTGAGCAATCTCTTCGTTGCTCATTTTGATGAATGGATCGCCAGGCGTCAGCACCACTTGCAGCAGCGAACCCTGGCCTTCGCGGTAGTAATCTTTGGGACTGCTGAGAGCTAAATCGGCAAAGCATGAGAAATCGGCATCGGTGCTATAGAGCAAATTATCGATGCCCGCCGCGTGGTCGAGTTGCTTGCGCTCAGCCTCGTCGTTTAACTCTGTGACCCAGCCATCAAACCGGAGTTGTACGGTGGCAACGGGCACTGCATCCAGTTTGTAGATGTTGTCAAACTCTGGCATACTGCGCCACTCAGCGGGGAGGAGGCGTTGAATCCCAGGAATGTCACAGGCCGCCAGGTAAACGTCAGCGGTAATGGTTTCTTCGCGATCGCCACTGGCAACGACAATGCCCGTCACAGTTGTCTGGGTGCCCTCACCCTCAAACAAGATGCGGCGCGTTTGACGACGGGTGTAGAGTTTGGCTCCTTTCGCTTCCAGGTAATTGACGATGGGTTTGTGCAAGTACTCGTGGGGAGAACCGGCCAACAAATTGAGGCGAGACGCTTCGGTTTTGGCGGCAAACATCATAAAGATGGTGAGCATGCAGCGAGCCGAAATATGCTCAGTGTCAATAAAGCCAAGGGCCAGGGCGATCGCATCCCACATCCGTTTGAGGCTATTTTGCGAACCACCATGCTTGCGAAACCAGTCAGCAAAGCTGATCCCATCTAAGGCGCGAATTTGCTTCATCGCGAAGTTGTAGTTCAGCAGACCCGGCACGATGGGACTAGTGCCCAGGGCGATCGCGTTTTGCAGCTTATCTTGTGGCGTCAATTGCCCAGTGGTAAAAAATGCTTTGAGGCCATGAAACGGTGCGCCCAACAAAAAGCGAAAATCAAGGGCGGCTTTTTGCCCACCCCGGCTGATGAAGTTGTGAACATGCTCTTTCGGCAATAGCGCGTCGTAAGCACCCACCTTTTTCATCAGTTCAAAGAGATTGGCGTAGTTGTTGAAGAAAACGTGCAACCCCATCTCAATATGGTTGCCGTCACCATCCACCCAGCTGCCAACCTTACCCCCAATAAAGGGGCGTGCTTCAAAAATTTCGACCTCATGTCCTGCATCGACTAGCTCCACGGCTGCTGCCAAACCCGCTAGACCTGCTCCCACAATCGCGACTCGCATACTACTTCACCACCATGATTTTGACTGGCTTCTCAAACTGGAGAAAAACCGACTTTTGAAGCTTTTGAGCGATTGATGCTCCTCAACATTTGCGTGGTAAATTTCTACCGACGACGTGTTGTTAAATTCTTAAACAATTGTAAAAGAAGCGGTAAACGAGTGGGCAAATGATTTTGAGATGTTGTTGGGGCAGAGTGAGAAGGCTGTGCGCCGGGGGAGGAGCGATCGCCAATTTTGTCTGCGTCGGCGAATTGAAAAAATTGAGCCTGGTTAAAACGAAAACAACACCCCAAACCTTTAACCCTGGTCGCCATTGCTAAAGATCTGGGGTGCTTATGGGTGAGTTGCAGTGAGAGAAGAACCCTTGGCCGCAACTTCGAGAATTTACTCAGCGGTGGCTAGCTCGGCGTTGTTCCGGTTACGACGACGAGTCAAGCTGTTAAACAGCATGATGCCGATCGCCTTGATCAAGCTACCTTCGAGTTCTTTAAACATCTTCATGTTGAGGCCAAAAGCGTCGTTGGCTTCGTCAACAATGCGATCGGCAGTTGCGTCATCGACCGTCAAATTGTCGAGCGATTCGCGGTACTTGCTCTTAAAGGCTTTCTCATCGGAGATCGTCTTGAACTCGTAGAAGTTGGTGCCTTCGCCTTCGGCCAGGTTCATGCCCCGAACGGCAATACCTTTGAGAATTTGGCCACCTGAGAGGTCACCCAGGTAACGCGTGTAGGAGTGAGCCACTAACAACTCAGGAGCGGTATTGGAGATTTCACGAATGCGGTTAACGTAAGCGGTTGCGGCTTCAGAAGGGGCCACTTCATTGCGCCAGTTAGACCCGTAATAGTAGGTCAGATCTTTTTCGAGCGCTTCTTTGCGGTTTAGCTCAGGGAAGTAGATACCAGAGACCACAGGATGGTTCTTGTGCTTCTCCATTTCCTCTTCCATTGCGGTATAGACAAAGTAGAGGTTTGAAACAAGTTTGCGATAAGACGTTTTTTCAACGGTGCCCTTTAAAAAGCAGGCGACAAACCCAGTGTTTTCTGCCATCGTGTGGGACTTCTTGGTGCCCTCACGGAGCTTTGCTGCCAAATTACTGCTCATGCTAAAACTACCAACCTTGAGTTGAGTGAGGATGAATGTGTGTTTTGCAATGCAAACGAATCTATCTAATTTGTTACCCTAGACTGTTTTGATGAGTGTTTCTGTTAAAAATTCTAAAGCCCAGTCGGGGTTTGTGAGCGATCGCACCCTCTGGCAAATCCGTCTATTAGACTCTAAATCGGGCAAACACTGAAGTGAATGCCCGACTTGATTGAGTCAAAATCTGAAAGATGACCCACCGACAATATTTACACTTCGCAATAAAGTTTAGGGGGTTGCTTCAGACTCAACCCGGGGCAGACCCATGCTGTAGTTCAACACACGCCCAGCCAAGTTGTAGGAAATCTCGCCTTTTTGCAGTAACCCACGAATGAAGTGTTCGAGGTCGGAGCCAATGCGACGCACGTTGTACTCCGTCAACTCTTGACCGTTGTAGGACTCGACCAAATCATCAAACTGACGGTAAACCTTTTGGAGTGACTCCTCTGACCAGTTGAACTCGTTGTCAGGGTCAATATCCAACGTCAAAACGTTCTCACTGGGGACTAACTCGTTGTTCTCTACAGTGGCAGTAAAAATATGTACGTGCCGGGTGGTGGATTTGATGAGCATAACGTTTGGTTTCAACCGTCGTTGTGGATCAGTCTTATTGTAAAAGGCGATGACCCGGAAACTGGAGGGCAAAATGACATTTATGTTTTCTAATTTTCAAGGGTCAAAATTGGGGTTGCTCTATGCGTTAATGAAGTTGCAAACTAGCAGTCATTTACAGTAGGGTTCAGCGGTTAGAAATTCGCTTTAGCGTTCAAACTATTTTTATTAAAGAGTTATGACCAGTCAGCGCCGCCTCTCTTCTCCGCCCCAGCGAATCATCGGTTTAACAGGTGGAATTGGGATGGGTAAAACAACCGTCTCAAATTATTTAGCCACTTCCCATCATTTAGCGGTGCTAGATGCTGACCTGTTTGCTAGAGAAGCTGTCGAACCAAATTCTCCGATTTTGTCAGCTATTTCTGAGCGGTATGGATCCGGCATTTTGTTGGCTGACGGTTCGCTAGACCGCAAGCGCCTGGGCGACATTGTGTTTAGTAGCCCAGCAGAGCGGTTATGGCTAGAGCAGCAGATTCACCCGTACGTGCGCGATCGCCTGGAACATGCGCTACACCTGCCCCCTTTGAACAACCCAGCTCTGCACCCAATTTTGGTGGTGGTGATTCCACTGTTGTTTGAGGCCCGCATGACCGATTTGGTGACTGAGACGTGGGTTGTGCAGTGCCCTGAAGCGCAACAACTCGACCGCATTATGCAACGAGATGGGTTGACGCGAGAGCAAGCGCAAATGCGGCTCAGCAGCCAGATGTCAATTCAAAAAAAGGCGGCACGGGCAGACGTTGTTTTAGATAACGCGGCTGACTTGATTGACCTTTATCAGCAGATTGACCGAGCCATTGCACAGCAACCCGCTCAGGTGCAAGGCTGATAATCTCTGAGCCAAAAAATATTGTGCTCAAATCAGTGACTCTCCGGTATTCATGAGGGTCTGCCAGATAGCTGCCATGTTGGAATGATGGAGATGCGGCATAATAACGGTGCTGTAAGTTTATCTATGACCAATGAGCCAGTCCCGTTGGCGATCGCTGCTGCCCAGTTTGTTTACTCTGGTGCTTCTGTTTTGGCTTGGTTTTTCTATCACTGTTTTATCTGCGCAGCGTCCCCAAGGTCTATTTCTGACGTATCCGCCAAACAACCATCAAACGGGCAGCGATCGCATTTTTTTGATTGGCTCCGCACCACCAACGGGAGCCGTAACCGTTAACGGACAGGCGATCAAGCGTAACGCAGCGGGCAATTTTGCGCCCAGCTTTCCGCTACAACTGGGTGAAAACCGCTTTACGCTGCAATATGGGCAACAGCAAATCAATCTTTTAGTGACACGGCTGGATCCGAGATCGCAGACTCCGACCGATTTAGCCTTTGGTCAGGATTCTTTAATACCACCTGCGGATGTGGCGCATCTGCCGAATGAGTGGGTGTGTTTTGCCGCGATCGCCCCGTCCAAAGCAGACGTGACAGTTCAGTTAGCGAATCAACGGATTAATCTTGCGCCAGAAGTAGCCGCAACCGAGCTACCGCCCAACTCCGCTGTATTAACGGCTCAAGAGCAACCCGCTACGGCTGCTAGTGGCTATTACCGAGGCTGTACCCGCTTCATGCAACCAGGTGATTTAGGGCAGCCGGAGTACCGCTTGACCTTCAATAACAAAACCCTGCGCCAAACCGCACCCGGACGCGTCAAGATTTTGGCTCCAGAAGACTTAACGGTTGCTGAAGTGACGGCTGATGTGGCGATCGCTCGAACGGGGCCTTCCACCGACTATTCACGGCTGACACCACTGCCCAAAGGCGTCAAAGCGGCGATCACAGGCTATGAAGGCGATTGGATTCGTTTAGATTATGGTGCCTGGATCCGTAAATCGGAGGCGATGATACGAGCGGCAACGGTGCCCCCCACCACCACCATTCGGAGTGCGCGATCGCGCCGCACTGGTAACTGGACTGAAATCGTCTTTCCCTTACAGGTGCCTGTGCCTATCTCGATTCAGCAAGCGAGCGATCGCCTGATGCTGACCCTGCACAACACAACCGCTCAGACCGACACGATTCGCATGGATGATGATCCGCTAATTCAGCGGCTCGATTGGCAGCAAACCCAGGCGGGACAAGTACAGTACACCTTTCAGATGAAGTCTAAGCAACAATGGGGCTATCGAGTCCGCTATGAGGGGAGCAGCCTTGTGTTAAGGATTCGCCAACCACCTCAAGCCGTGAAAGACGCGAAGATTTTGCTTGACGCGGGGCATGGGGGGCCTGAAGATCTGGGTGCGCGTGGGCCAACAGGCTATCCCGAAAAGGATGTGACGTTGATCGTGTCAAAGCTGGTACGCGACGAACTGGTGCAAAAGGGGATCACAGTTGTGATGACTCGCGAGACTGACACGGATGTTGGTTTGGGCGATCGCGTTGCCCTGATCGAAAAAGAGCAACCAACCCTGGCTTTGAGCTTGCACTACAACGCTTTACCCGATAGTGGTGACGCTGAGAACACGCAAGGAGTCTCAGCATTTTGGTATCACCCACAGGCACAAGATTTTGCCGTCTTTCTGCACAACCATCTCGTTCGCACCCTCAATCGTTCTTCCTACGGAGTGTATTGGAACAACCTGGCGCTTACCCGTCCTACTGCGGCACCCAGCGTTTTGTTAGAGATGGGATTTATGATTCACCCGGATGAGTTTGAGTGGATTGTGAATCCGGCGGAGCAAAAACGTCTGGCACGAGAAATTGCCGAGGCGATCGCCCTGTGGCTGGAGGCCAGGATCTAGGGCTGGGTAAAGATTTGGTGGCTCTTTGAGGGAGTTGGGAGTCGGGAGTCGGGAGTTGGAAGTCGGGGGTTGGGAGTTGGGTAGGTAGGTAGATCTGCACTGATGCCGACTAATTCGCTTGCTTAGAGAGTTAGGTATCAGTACTTTCTGCCCTACGGATCATTTGTGCAACATCCTGATTAGCATTTAGGCTCATGACTTGCATTTCTGGATGTTGTCTTTTGAAAACCCGAAAAACTTCATCTGAAAATGCTTGTCCTATTGAATCTACTCCAGCAAAATCAAAGACCACTACTCTAAATTTATCAACACCAGCTAGTAATCTTTTTGCTTGGGAGCGCGAGACTAATTTTTCATCCCCATATTGAGCTAGACGAACAGGTACTACGGTTTTTGTGAAAGCATAGTCATCACCTGAAGAAAAACTATCAAATACTTGTTTAGAAGTCCTCGAAGTATTATTTTTCAGCTTCATGAAAACAGTTGTTCCAGATTGAAAACCATCTCTCTCTACGATCCAATCTTCTGCCTTATTAAACTCATGTGAAAAATAGATACTTCCAGAAAGTATCGCAAATTCATCAAACATACGCGACGTAAAAAATATTCCTTGACCAGTATGACGGTCTGGATCAGTCGTCAACTTACCCTTTGCTAATTCAGCAATTCTCATTTTGAAACATTTGTACTGAAGTCAGAGCCTCTAAAGGCTTGTGCGCTCAATTTTATGAACGGCAGAATGGGTATTCCAGCCATTGATAGCTGTTCAAAATGAATATTTTTGTGAGAATTATTCTC
>DVDV01000199.1 GCA_015296075.1 Leptolyngbyaceae cyanobacterium M33_DOE_097
ATTAGACTATAAAACACCAAATGAAATTTATAGACATAGTAAATTGATGCTAAAAAAGTCTTAAGAGCTTTAGCTCTTAGGAAGAGGTTCGTAGCTTAGCTTTCTCTGATTTCTGTCTAGTCGATTGGGTCCACCTCAGTAATAACGTAACGCCCCCCCTTCAAAATCAGCTGTTGCACGCTCTGCTTCTAAAGTGAAGTTCGCTTCGTAGGAATTTTCATAGAAAACAAGGTAGCTCCCTTGCTGATGCATACTGATATAAACAGGAATACAGATATACATCGGGTCGCTACCAGGGTCATACATTCCAGCAGCGTCATAATTCCAAAAACGGTAGGTACGTTTAGGCAACGAGCCATCTTGAGTAAGCGGTTCACCGATATTTGGAAGTCGCAGATTCAATCGGCTGGCTCGTTCACCAAAACCATAAAGGCTCTCTTGCTGACGTAAACGGATCGAGTGTTGCCACTTCTCACCCACACGCTGAGGTGGCAGTTCTTCTCTTAAGAGTTGATCTGTTGCATCATAAAACTTCAGCCCCCCTTCTGGATCAATACAAATTTTCAACTCAGGGGTTGAGACGACCCACCCATTTGCCAGCTCTTCAAGTTGAATATCAATTTTGACTCCATCTTGAAAATCAGATGCATCCAGTGTTTTAGCCAGAGCATAAGGGATAGGAGGGAGACTGGGATACCAATCAACCTGAACAAAGTTTTGCCCGCGAAAACAAATACTCAATTCAGCGTCTTCAAAGTAGAAGCGAGCTGTTTGGGCAGTTAATTGCGCCTGGAACAACTTACCCGGAGTTTTAGCTGCTTCTGTCGCAACAGGGTCAGCAAACTTCTCTTCTAAGCGATCGCGCTTGAGAGAGTACCAGTAAGCATAGGGAGTATACGTTAGATAAAAGAGTGATCCCCAGAAAAACCTAACCTTTAAGGATATTTTTTTTAGAAACTTTTTAACTCTTTCTTGTAACGTTACCGAAGTCAACTGCCAAGACGCCATAGTTTACCGTCTCTATAGGTTCGTTTTATTTTCTAAAGTCTGTCACGCGATTTATCTAGAGATAAATATACTTGCGCTAAAACCGCAATACTCCAGCGTTAGATAACCTGATCCCTCTTTAGATAGAGCAGAACCTCAACTTTAGCTTTAGAGAGTTGCATTGAGATTCTCCATGTACTGCGAGAAGATTATCTTTCTCTTGTGGATTATTTCTCTAAAGTTTATTTGTCCCGCTGCAGTTCTTCAATACTTGAAGTAGGGAATCCAGACTAACAAAATCCTGGAGATTTGAAATCTTCAAATTGGTAGAAGTTTGTAGTGTAAATCGATTTATGTTCTTTATCGGTCAAGTATTTTTATTTGAGTTACGTCTTTAGAGTGAAATTTGTTGCACAAGCCGTTTTCTCTAACGTTATAAAGAGCAAATTCTTTTTTCCTATATAAAGAGTTCTGACCAATGGGAGATGTAAGTAACAGTTATGAAACGGATTCTTAAAAAGAGCAGCAACATTTGCTTATAGATACTTTTTAACCCCAATGCGTTGAGCTGGCAGGTTGTAAAAGCATATTTGAATAGGTAGGAGCGCATATGTCCCAAATTACATTCATCTCAATGCAGCTGTGGTCACTAACTGCTCAGGTGCCGATAAATCCAGAGCCAGCTACACCTGAAGCTGCATCCGTAGTCTTCTCAGGCCCCCGATTCTTCGTTGCCCTGATTTCAGGAATTTTGTTAGCGTTTGCGATTCAACTGATGCTGACGAACTTTTCTGTTGCAGCTGGCATCTCTTACTTGGGCCGATCTTCTAGTTCTAAAGATGACCATTCTCACTCTGATGACGACAGCGGCGGAGTGGGAACAACAATGCGCAAGATCAGTACAGGCGTAGGAATTTGGACACTCATCACTGTTAGCATTGCGTTATTCTTTGCTTGCTACTTAGCGGTTCAACTCAGCTTATTAAGCAGTGTTGGACTTGGTGCAATCATCGGTTTAGTGATTTGGGCTGCCTACTTTAGCCTCTTGATCTGGTTCAGTTCCAGCACGGTTGGTTCCTTGATTGGTTCTGTAGTGAATACTGCAACTTCAAGCTTTCAAATGCTTTTAGGAGCAGCCACAGCAGCCATAGGGGGTCAAGCAGCTAAGCGGCAAGCAGTATCAACGGCTGAAGCAGTAGTGGATGCAGTCAAACACGAACTGGGGGCAGGAATTAACCCTGTCAGTATTCGTGAATCAATCGAAGATTACGTCAATCGTTTGCGATTGCCCGAATTTAACATGGGTCAAATCCGGCAAGATTTTGAGGCATTACTCAACGACCCAGAGATTGCAGAATTGGCTGAGAGCGATCGCCTGCGTCACATTGATCGGCAAACATTTGTCGATTTAGTTAGCCGTCGCACTGACTTTTCCAAGCAAGAAGTGAATCGCTTGGCAGACTTGTTGCAAGGTGTTTGGGAACAAACCCTGGGCCGCACACGCCGACGTGATTCACGGGCAGAGTTGATTGACTACTTACAGTCCACTCAACCTGGACAACTTCAAATTCAAGAACTCAATGCCAAGCTTGACCGCCTCCTGGCAGAGCAGCGATCGCCACAGTCTGGGCGTGAATCTGACAGCAGTGGAGGTTGGCTTCAAAATACGGTGCAGACCAGCATGAACAGCATGATTGGTTTGCTAGTCGGTCGCACTGATTTGTCTGACCTCGATCTAGAAAAAGTTTTGGGTAAATTGCAGCAAGCCCCTGCAAAGCTATCTGAACAGGCAAGCAAAACGATGCACCAGATTCAGGGTAGTAGCACAGCGAAGCAAGCAGAAGGCCCGATTCGTGTGGATGTTGACAACTACTTGCACAACACCTACTCATGGCAAATGACGCCTGAGCGCGTGGCCAGAGAGTTTCGTGAGGTACTCTATGACCCAGAAGCTGATCCAAACGCCGTTATTGGCCAACTTTCGTCGCTGAATCGCAATTATTTTGTTGATACCTTGACCTCTCGTGGTGTCTTCACTCAAGCAAAAATTCAACAACTCGCTGATCAACTCGAAAGTATCCGACAAGAGGTGCTGACCACTGCTAGAACAGCAAAAGAGAGAGAAATCGAGCTAGACCTCAGAGAGCGAGTTGAAATCTACTTGACGCTGACCCCAATTGAGCAACTCTATTCAGATGATACGTTGCCTGCTTTCAAGTCTCTGATCGAAGACTCAGATGCTGACTACAACACATTGCAAGCTCGGTTAGCCCCCTACAACCGAGACACGCTGCGGCAAATCTTGTCACAACGCCCAGAGATTACGCCAGCCGAAGCAGAGCGGATCTTGACTGCGCTCGAAACAACCCGCGATCGCACCCTGGCTGAGTCACAATCACTGGACGAGCAAGCCAAACAGCGATTGAATGATGTTCAGCAACGTTTAGAATCTTATCTGCGTAACACTGGCAAGTCTGAACTAAATCCAGAAGGGATCAAACGCGATTTGCAGCTCTTGTTTAATGAGCCTCAGCTCGGTTTGCAAGCATTGAGACATCGGGCAGGTCAAATTGATCGCAGTACTATCGTGCAACTGCTACAACAGCGGCAGGATATTAGTTCTGAAGAAGCAAATCAGATTGTAAATCAGGTTGAATCCAACTGGAACAGTATTGTCTACGCACCACGCAACTTAACTGGCGCTGTGCAGGACAACTACAACCAGGTCACCACAGACCTGGCAAACTACCTACGTCGCACTAATCTAGACGAACTGAATCCTGACGGCATTCAGCACGACCTCAAGACGCTTTTAAGCGACCCACGGGAAGGTGGCCTAGCATTACGGGAACGACTGTCTAAGATCGACCGTGAAACGATTGTGCGACTACTGAGCCAACGAGAAGATCTGAGTCGAGCAGAGGTTGAGCAGACAATTGATAAAGTTGAAGCTGCTATTCGTAAAATTGTTCGTTCTCCTCGCCGTTTAGCACTTCGGACTCAACAAAATGTTGTTGATTTTGAAAGCAGCATTGAAGAGTATCTGCGCAATACTGATCGCGACGAACTTAATCCCGAAGGCATTAAGCGCGATCTCAATCTACTGATGCAGTCTCCTAAGTTTGGCTTGCAAAACCTGGGCGATCGGCTCTCCCGCATGGATCGTTCAACGCTTATCGCGTTGCTCTCTCAGCGCAAAGATATGACACCCGAAGAAGCCGATCGCATTGTTTCTCAAATTGAGTCAGTCCGCGATCAGGTTCTAGATCAGGTTCATCAAGTTCAGTACCGGATTCAGTCGGTGATTGATCGAATCTTTGATAGTATCCGCAACTATCTCAATTCCTTAAATCGATCCGAGCTGGACTACGACGGCATTAAGCATGATGTGCGTACCTTATTTGATGATCCAAAAGCAGGTTTTGAGGCTCTTCGCACCCGTCTCAGCCACTTTGATCGAGGCACCTTAGTTGCCATTCTCAGCTCGCGCAAAGACATTTCTGAGCAAGATGCCAACCGCATCATCGACCAGATTGAGTCTGCTCGCAACAGTGTGCTACAACGGGCTGAGGCAATTCAAACAGAGGCTCAGATGCGCCTAGAAGAGATCAAGCGAGAAACACAACGCCAAATGGAAGAAACTCGTAAAGCCGCTTCTGCTGCTGCTTGGTGGTTATTTATTACGGCCCTTGTTTCTGCTACCACCTCCGCCATTGGAGGAGCCTTGGCAGCCAATCGCTTAATTATCTAATTCACACTGCTCTCTTTAATCGCAAAGTCCCTCCTTCTTAAACAGTGGGAGGGATTTCCTTGAAACCTTATGACACAAGCAACCCAAATTTCAGCCCTACAAACCGCTTTACAAACAATCCATGACCCTGAGCAATTTTTCTCACAGGTGATTCCGATTGTTGGTGACCTGTTGAATTGCGATCGCTGCTTTCTCTATTTACGTAACCCTGAAACCGGCATGAGCAAAGTCACCCATTGCTGGCGACGGAGCGATCGCTACCCCAATATTTTTGACCCAGATTGGAAACCGGAACCCAAAGGGCTAGCGCAAGATGATCCACTTTTTGCGGCGGCTCTGCGAGTCGCACCCTCAGTCTTTGTGGATGACGTTGAGACCGCCGATCCGCAAGTTGTCAATCGAGCCTTTGAGCAAGCCAATTTTGGTCATCGGGCATTGATCCATGCCCATCTGCGCAGTGAAGGGAAGTTGTGGGGCATTCTACAGCCTTGTGTGTTTGACCAGCCACATATCTGGTCTGATTTTGATCGTTCCATCATATCTGAGTTAGAGTCAGCTCTCACTCCCAAAGCGATCGTCTACGTTCAATCAACAAACCCAATTTGATAACTATGATTGTCAATCTTGTCGAAACTGGATGGGAAGTTATTTACCATCGAGCACATGCCCTTTTAGCAGCCCAGATTGCAGGCCAGTGGTGTCGAGAAAACGCTCCACCCCGTTTATACGAAACGTTAGCAGCTATTTCGCATCACGATGATTTAGAGAAAGAATGGGAAGGCAATGAATTAACTCCCGCTGGGGCACCGTTAGACTTCACCCTTAACCCAGATTCCTCTTTAGAAAAGCTGCGCGAACACATTGAGAAAGCCCATTATCGCGGTCGCTGGGTCGCTCTACTCACCTCAAAGCACATTTGTTTCTTAAGTCAAGGACAGTGGGGCAGCTCGCCTGAATGGGATGAGTTTTTGAATGAGCAGATCCACAAACAAGAAGAATGGCGCAAAGGGTTAGGTATTAGTAAGGACGACTCTGAACGAGCCTATCAATTTATGCGCTGGTGCGATCGCCTCTCTTTGATTCTTGCCCAAAAACAAGTACCTGCAGCTGGTCGAGCCTTAGAAATCACTAGCGGTATTGATAATCAACGCTACGATATTCGAGAATTAACAGATGGTTGCTTAACGGTGGAGCCGTGGCCATTTCAAGATGACAAATTCACAGTTAATGTAGAGGCATCTGAGTTAAGCGAACTGAAATACGAGAATAGCGAAGCTCTGGTTACAGCCCTTAAGGCCGCACCTATCAAAGTTATAGAGTGGACTTTTAGAAAACCAACAGCTAGCGATCGCTGAAACGATAAGAATCTCATAAGGGCGTTTTGCAAAACGCCCCTAGCACTGGAATGCCTAGGATTGCAAATCTAATCAATCCGAAAACGATACTGGCGGGTTTGGCAGACCGATTTGCACCTTGCAATGGATTAAACAGCAAAATCCACCCCTACCAAACATCGAACTTAGAACTTAGGGATTTGCAGGTAAATGTCATCCCCTTGTAGCAGCTTGGCAGTGCCAAATCCCTGCTACAGACGGTTCCAGACCTGGGATTTTATTTATTTTCAGACCCCTTATTTAATTTCTCTTCCTGATCCCAAAAATATATCTAAACTCAGTAATACCCATTCTTCAAAACTGGGCTACAAATAATCATCTGTAAGAGCGTTGTCTCCGACTGAGACACTACACGAACGCCAACTGCCCCTACGAGGATCTGTAAATGGGATTTAGAGAATTGATATAACGCCTTATTTTTAAATAGTGCTGCCATGCTGCTTTAAGATCTCTTTTGCCTGTGATAACTTCTCAACGTCAGTTTCTTCAGCCATGATGAGATAATAGGGCGCATAATCAGCTGGTTCATCTGTTTCTTTGCGAACATTCACACCCGTCATTGCTGCCAAAATACCAACTCCTGCAGCCCCAACACCACTACCAAGCAAAATAATGCTGACGGCATCCAGGATAGGAGTTGGGCTAGTTCCCTCCAGAAAATTAACTCGCATATAGTTAAACACTAAGCCCACCATCGCCCCTAGCAACGTGCCAGTAATCACGCCTCGTTTACCACTTGTGGCAGCCTTCGTCGCAGAAATGGGAGGTGTTTGAACCACAACAGACACATTGCCATTTAATTCAAGGTTTTCTCTCAATGTACTCAGAGCTTCCTCGGCATGTGCCCGATCAGAAAAGTTACCAATTGGACTTTGCTTAGTGTCTATTTCGCTCATTGCTTACCTGCCAACTTATCTTTTTAAAGAGTAATAGAAGTATATAAGTTAACCTAAATTGATTTCGCGATCGCATAGGAGTCTATCAGTGATTTAGTTATATACAGCCTTCTGTATCAATCACTTAAAAAACCTGGCTACTAATTAAAAAGAATAAGCAATATAAACTAATCCAGAATCTTTCTCTAGAGTTATCTCTAATCAACCTGCATCTAGCTTAAATTTAACAGTTATATGAACTATTCAATTTGACATACAACTTTCTATTATTCATCATCAAAAGTATGAAGCTTAAGATACCAAACCTAAAACTAATTAGAACTCCAGCTAGATGGCTTATATTTATCTGTAAGCAATAATTGTTTTGGTTTAGGGTTTCAAACAACTCAGTTTCTTGCCTTTCATTCCAGCTTCTATATAAAAATCTCTAGTAGAGTCTTTGAAGCTAAAGCTGGTGAACTAGATAAGGCACTTTAACCGTATTTCCCAAGTTTTCAGAAGATAGCTTTGGTCAGGGTAAGAAAGTGAGGTTCCTTAAATCAGATGACAATTAGTAATATGGAGTGAAAACTACCATGAGCAACTTAATTTCCAAATTAAGTTTAGGATTTTCTGCCTTCTTTAAGGGGCTACGTGTTAAGCAACTTGTTGCAGTTCTCTTAGGTGGCTTTCTATTAGCTTTTAGCACGGCTTGTAGCTCTGCGACTCCTCGTGCATCTGCTCCCAATCGCTCTGCCAACCAGGTATATTCGCGTCCTGCAGATCAGCAAGTGAAGTACTCTACTGATAAAGCAAAAGCTGATTCAGCTGGTACTTATAATCTCGGAGAGCAATCACGTGAGTTGTATGCACCAATTCAAAAGCCGACTGACGGCATGAACACTTATAACGACGATCTGAAGTACGAGTCCGGTCGTCCCCAGGCAACAGCAGAAAAGCTCATCAAGAACTCTAAGGAAAATCTCAAAAACCGTGCAGAAAATCCTCAAGAGTTAATTGAGAATGCCCGGAATGATAATCCGCTAGGGGAAAAAGCACGCGAATCCTATGAGAACATCAAAGGTGGTGCGAATGCCGTTAAGCGTGGTGCAACAGAAGGGGTTCGTGAAGGTACTAGCAACATCAAGGCTAACGCTAAGCAGTTAAGTAAAGAAGCACCTCGTGTTGTTGATAAAGCTCAACAGAATGCCAGCAATTCTCAGTATGAGAATAATTCTCACAAAAATATTCATTTTGAACACCTATCAATGGCTGGAATACCCATTCTGCCGTTCATAAAATTGAGCGCACAAGCCTTTAGAGGCTCTGACTTCAGTACAAATGTTTCAAA
>DVDV01000107.1 GCA_015296075.1 Leptolyngbyaceae cyanobacterium M33_DOE_097
AACAGGTCTTCGGGATTCTCATAGCCTTTCAGCAATTCATCAAGGAGCTCAGGTCGAAAAGTCATAGTATGAGTGTCTTAGGTTTAGTAGTTCATTAGATCTCAATTTCTGACCTTTGACACACTTTAATTTACAATCCCACGAAATTAGGAAAACTCCGTTGTTACGCAAAGCGTTAGTCATCTGCTTAACTCTTTCAACCCAAACATTGCCACCTATCTCCTCCACAGTAATATGTCTGCCTCTTCTTCCATTGAAACTCTTAACCAAGTCATTCGAGAATGTAATCCATTCGAGAGCAATTTCATCGTCAAGTCTCACCATGTTTGGGATGAGGACTTCTTAGACTTACCTTGCTTACATGCTCACGCATCAGAAACTATCCTCGAAGCAGTTACAAAAATCAATTCTGGAAAGTTAAAAAGTAAAACCTCTGGGTTTGCAGTCTTAGCACCCAAAGGGGTAGGAAAAACTCATGTTTTGAGCAGAATCCGTCATCATCTAAAGCAGACAGGTGAAGGCTTCTTCATCTACATGTGTGAGTATGGAAATTTAAGTTCAATCAGACATCAGTTTTTGCAAAGTCTAGCATTTAGCTTGAAAAAACTTGGTAGTCAGGGAGTTATGCAATGGCAAGAACTAGCAACTGCCCTAGCTAACAAGGGCATGGGAAAAGACTTTGCACCTCAACAACTAATTGAGCGATTTCCTCAAGCTCTTGCAAGAAATCCTCAAGCTGTCACACAGCTAACTCAAAAAGTACTTCAAAAGTGCCCAGAGATTGATAATCCTTATATAGTTAAAGCGATTCTTTGGACACTTTCTCAAGCTCACGCACCCTTTGCAATTAATTGGCTAGCTGGCCGTGAGTTATCAGAAGCTCAAGCAAAGATGATGGATTTGCCTGATGTTAGTAAAGAAAACAGAGAGACAGAGGTATCAAGCAATATCAGTCAAATCCTGAATTTGATTAGCTACCACACAACTCCTGTAATTTGCTTTGACGAATTAGATGGCACAGAGCTGGCAGATGAAGCAGATCCCATGTTGGGAGGCTATAGTCGAGCACAAGTAGTCGCCAGTTTAGCAAAAGACGTATACAACAGCCTACAGCGTGGCATCATTGTAACTGCCTTATATGCTCAAACTTGGAGAGAAGAGTTTCAGTCTATTAGTCAAAGCGGAGCTATTAAAGATAGAATTGCTCACAAAGAAATAGCGCTTACTCTCTTAAAGCCCGATGACACCGTAATGCTAGTAGCATTTTGGCTTGAGAATTTTTACACTGAAAAGGGGCTAATTCCACCTCATGCTGTTTATCCTTTTGATGAAAACAGTCTTCGAGAGTTAGGAAATGGCGCAACCATTAGAGAAATTCTTCAATGGTGTGCCCAAAACTTTAGTCCAGTAAAAATCGATCCAATTGAGAAGTTGGAAAAAATCTATCAGCAAGTTGAATCAACTCTAGACGACTTCTCCGATGATAGTGAAAAAATTGCAAATGCACTGGCTTTTGTACTGCATTATATAAGAGGAAAAACAGTAGAAGGGGTAACTCTCAAGAAAATAGATCGGGAGATAAATCCAAAATGGAAGCACAAAGGACGGATCAACTTCCGAATCGTTGGAGAAGAAAATGGAAAGGAAGTCAAAATTGGTGTTTGTGTCTCCCAAGATTCTAACGGCAAATCTGTCGGAGCTTGCATCAAATATTTAACTCTCTACTCAGACTTAGACTTTACTCGTGGCTGCTTAGTCAGATCTAAGTCAATTCAAAAGAATTGGCAAGTTGCAAAAGTATACCTAAAGCAGTTACTTGATCAGCAGGGTGGGGAGTGGGTTTCCTTTAAGGATGAACACATTAAACCGCTTTTAGCTCTCCATAAAGTTCATAAGGAGTTAGATAGAGAATCGTTCACAGAGGAAGATTTTCGTCGATTTATTGATGAGAAGCATCCAGTTGAAACCAACCTACTAGTTTGTGAAATTCTAAGCGATCCATCAGGGCAAAATCCTGAAGAGGTCATAGACGAAGACAGTGAGCTCGAAAGGCTTTTCTCTGAAGAAATCGCTAGTGCTTCTGATGATGAAATAACTGATGCTTTAGAGCTTTTATCGGTTGCTTAACATTATAAAGATTGATGAACAATTCAACTTCAATCAATACTGCGTTGTGTCTACCAGCATCAGATTTAGTTGCTCTTAGCAAAGGGCGAATGATTGCTGCGTTATCTCGAACTTTCGTGAATTCAATGCAGCAGTTTGCCCTTTGCCCTGTCGATGAACAAAGCTCTAGCTTGCCTACTTCTATTAATCTTTGGGCAAAGCTAGAGTTCTGCAAAATCTATAATAATTCCGAAGACATTGAGAAACTTGCACAATTAACAATTTGGTCCAAAGAGGATCTGCAGAAAGTTTTGCAAGAGCGTTATAAGCTTTTTCTGCTATGTTTGCGAGTTTTTCGATCCTCTGAAACTATTCAATTTCAATCAGACTATCTCAATCAAAGTAAAATTGGTAGTTTTATTAAATTGCCAGACTTTCTGGCAGCTAATCATTCTACTCCTGTTCTGATCAATGAGTTCTTTGATCAGCGTAAACAACAGTTAATTAATTTAGAAGCACCGCTTCATCCTGAATTGGAAGAATTACAGGAAGCTGTTTCTAAGTTAGATAGTCATCAAGGTAGAGACTTGGATGAGTACCTTCAAAACTTCTTAGGATGGAAAAGCATCTCTTCAAAAAAAAGAAGTAGCGAGGACCTTAATTGGATTTATGAAATTGATTCTCTAGGTAAGCGTAGTAAAGAGTTAGATGAAGGAAAAAATAATTATCAGGCAGGTACTGATTTTGAGAACATAGTGCATCAAAGTCTTGCTTTTTTAGGCTTTAAAGTTGATGCATCACATAGTGGGGGGGCAGGTGGTCTAGATCTATTCTGTTCAGAGCCTTACCAACTAGTCGGTGAATGCAAGGCAGGGAAAAAAATTCCCCGCGATACCACTCAGCAGTTGGTTAGATTAGGGGGAATGCATTTAGGTGCTGAGCACTTTTTGACATCTAAGAAGTTGATCATTGGTCCTGGAAACCCTACCTCCGATGTCTTAAAAGCAGCAGCGCAATGGAAAGTCAGCATCATGAATCCTATGAGTTTAGAAAAGTTAGTTCACTTACAAGCTAAATACCCAGGCTCAGTAGATCTGATTGAGTTGAAACAGTATCTCGAACCTGGCCAAATCGACCATCGGATTGATGATTATGTGAATAAGGTTTTGGAGAGAATTAACCTTAGATCACATATTATTCAAGTCATTAAAAGGTATCTCGATAACGTTCAAACAACAGATGCTAACATTGATATTCTGTTTGGGGTTTATGCTGGGTCAAATCCTCCCAAACTTGTGAACAGGCAAGAATTTTATGAAATGCTAATAGAGCTTTCTTCGCCTTTAGCAGGCTACTTAGGTCGTGTTCAAGGTAGCGATCGCTTCTATTATTTGCGTGATCTGACTATCGATTAAGTAAGCTCAAACTTTTGAATGATGCGATCGCAAAATTATATCTTGAGGTAAATGGCAAGGGCGACTTTAGAGTGATATGACTCGTTGAGCGATTTGTTTACCCAAACATATCCTAGCCAATCTACTTAATGAGCCAACTTTGCATGATTAGTTTGCTTGCCCAAGCGTCTTCGTCAGCCGCGATCCGCGATCCGGTTGCTGTCTTTCTGATTATTATCGCCATTATGTTAATTATGCCGCTCTTATTTGAGCGGTTTCGTTTACCAGGCATTATTGGCCTCATCCTAGCTGGTGTCGTCATTGGTCCCTATGGGCTTGGCTTACTTGAGCGAGATCGCACCATGGAGCTATTGGGCACCGTTGGCGTTATCTTTCTGATGTTTTTAGGTGGGTTAGAAACCAGCCTTGACGACCTGAAGCGTAACGCCGATAAAGCCCTGATCTTTGGGTTGGCCACCTTCCTCCTACCAATGGGAATTGGCACAGCGGCAATGCTGGCGATCGGCTACGGTTGGCTCCCAGCGATTCTGATCGCGTCTTGCTTCGCCTCCCACACGTTGCTGGCGTTGCCCGTCCTAAGCAAATTAGGCATCCTGCGATCGCCCACCGTGACAGCAACCCTGGGCGGCACCCTAATCACCAACGTTTTAGCCTTGTTAGTGTTAGCGGTCGTCGTCAAAGCCAATCAGGGCAGTCTCAACCTGGGCTTCTGGCTCACCCTGATTCCCTCCCTTGCCATCTTTACCTTTGCGACCCTGTGGGGTATTCCGCAACTGGGGCGATGGTTCTTCCGCAAGTTTGGGCACAACGAAGAGGCCGAGTTTACCTTTGTTCTCACCGCGTTGTTCGTTGTCTCCTATCTGGCCGGACGCATCGAAGTGGAACCGATTGTTGGGGCATTTTTAGCAGGGGTCGCGATCACACCTCTGATTCCTCAATTTAGCCCCCTGATGAACCGAATTCAGTTCATCGGCAACAGTCTGTTTGTGCCCTTTTTTCTGATTTCCGTGGGCATGTTGGTTGATCCCAAAGTGTTATTTAGCGACCCGCGATCGCTCCTGATTTCAGGCGTCATGATTGGCGCAGAATTTGCCAGCAAGTTTTTAGCTGCCTGGGGTCCGGCACGATTTTTTAAGTGGCCGTTTGCCGACGGCATGGTAATGTTTGGCTTATCGGTTGCCCAGGCTGCTTCGACCCTGGCGGCTATCACCGTTGCTTACCAGATTCAGTTAGTCGATAAACTCACCGTGAATGGCATCATCGCCATGATTCTCGCCAGTTGCATCGCCTCCCCCTGGATTACAGAGCGCTGGGGCAGTCGCATGAAACCCGCCGCGATCGCCGTTGATGCAGAATCAGAAACCGATCTGGCGAGTCGAGTTCTCGTCCCTGTGGCGAACCCCAGCACCGAAGACAATCTGTTGCAACTCGCGATTCTGTTGACCAAGCGATCGCAGGGCACCTTACTGCCCCTCCACGTGCTGGTCGCCCACGAAGGTAGAGCTTCCGCTGCGGCACGCATGCAACAAACCCAATTGCTCACCAAAGCCGAAGAAATTGCCCACGCTGCTGTTACTTCTGTGCAGCCCGTTGGTCGGTTAGATAGCTCGATCGACCTGGGGATTGTGCGAGCTGCCCAAGAAAATGAGGCAAGCCTTGTGATTTGCGGCTGGAAGGGGTACTCCACCTATCAAGAAAACTTTTTTGGCTCCGTAATCGACAACGTGGTGCGGCAGTCAACCGCCCCTGTGTTGATTACCCGGTTTGTTCAACCGATTGAGACGACTCAACGGGTGGTGCTGGCGATCGCCGAGCGACAACTGCCCAATCCCCAAATGGAGCAGGTTTTTCAACTGGCACAGGCGATCGCGCCGGAGTTAAAGGCAAAACTGTTGGTGTTGTGGCTATCCCGCAGCCCCAGAAACAGCTCTTTTCAAGAACCACCCCACAAACTTTTATCAGAGGAGGCAACCCTAGAAAGTCTATCAGGTAGCCTCGTGCGCCGAGTTTCAGAACGGATCAACCCCGATGATTTGATCATTATGGTTGCGAATACACACCGGATCGGGCAACCCGCGTTAGGACGAGAACCGGAAATAATTGCCCAGCAACATTCCAAAAACTCGCTGATCGTGATTCACTACCCCACCTAACAATAAACCCCCGGACTCTTAAAGAATTCGGGGGTTCAATTTTAGAACATTTAGTTAGCGACTGGCAGCTAACTCTTGCACACTGAGATGTCCGAGGATCGCATCCACATTCTTACGGGCATCTCCAAACAACATCCGGGTATTCTCTTTATAGAACACAGGATTATCAACGCCAGCATAACCACTTGCCATACTGCGCTTCATTACAATCACCGTATTTGCTTTCCAGACTTCCATCACAGGCATCCCCGCAATTGGACTATTTGGATCTTCCAGGGCGCTGGAGTTAATCGTGTCATTGGCTCCTACAACCAAGACCAGATCGGTTTCAGGGAAATCATGGTTAATTTCATCCATTTCCAGCACGATGTCATAGGGCACATTAGCTTCTGCCAACAGCACGTTCATGTGTCCGGGCATCCGTCCCGCAACGGGGTGAATTCCAAAGCGCACCGTCACGCCGCGATCGCGCAACCGTTTTGTAATCTCTGAAATTGGATACTGTGCTTGAGCAACTGCCATTCCGTAACCGGGCACAATCACAACACTACGGGCATTTTCTAGCAGTTCGGCTGCCCCTTCTACCTGAATCGGCGTTACCTCTCCGGCAGGCTGGCTACCCTGGCTGGCTTTGCCAGTCCCCGCCCCAAAACCGCCGAGAATCACACTGATAAAGGAACGGTTCATGGCGCGACACATGATGTAGCTGAGGATCGCACCACTGCTGCCCACCAGCGCTCCTGTAATAATCAGCAGGTCATTCGACAGCATAAAGCCCGCCGCCGCCGCCGCCCAACCCGAATAGCTATTCAACATGGAGATCACCACAGGCATATCGGCCCCACCGATCGCCATCACCAGGTGAACCCCCAGCACACACGCGATCGCGGTCATCCCCAATACGGCTTGCAACCCTGTCAGTAGCGAACCGCCCATAAACTCGTAACCGAGCCAGAGTACCGCAAACAGCATACCCAGGTTTAAGAAATGGCGGGCAGGCAACATCAGTGGCTTACTGGCAATTACGCCACGCAGTTTGCCAAACGCGATAATCGACCCCGTAAACGTGACCGCCCCAATAAAGATACCAATGTAGATCTCAATCTGGTGAATGGTCGCTTCGATGCCTGTTAACGATGACTCAGGACTGAGGAAATTGGCAAAGCCGACCAAAACCGCTGCCAAACCGACAAAGCTATGCAGAATTGCGACCAACTCTGGCATCGAGGTCATCGCGACGCGAGAAGCGACGATCGCGCCAATTATCGCACCTGGCAAAATCACCGCGCCCAGCAAGGGATATGCATTCAGGTGGACTCCGGCGATCGCGGTTGCGACAAACGCAATCAGCATTCCGGTAATCCCAAACATATTGCCTCTGCGGGCCGTTTCCTGGTTTGACAGTCCACCCAAACTGAGGATAAACAAAGCACTGGCAGCAATATAAGCCACCATCAAGAGGTTGTTATTCATAACAGAGAGATAGATAAAGAGGAGAAGACAGAGGAGAACAAAAGAAGAGGGAAAAACACGTTGAAGTAACTATCAATCAGATGCTTTTACCTCTTCTTTTGTGGCTTTGCTTACTTTTGAAACATCTTCAGCATCCGCTGGGTGACGAGAAACCCACCTGCAATGTTGATGGTGCCAATCAGAATGGCGATCGCTCCTAAAATCGTGGTGGCTGAGGTGGGCGCTCCCGAAATTTGCAACATGCCGCCAATGATGATGATGCCGCTAATCGCATTGGTGACGCTCATCAATGGCGTATGTAAAGCCGGAGAGACATTCCAAATCACCTGCCAACCCACAAAACAGGCCAGCACAAACACTGTGAAGTGCGATAAAAACGACTCTGGCGCGACGGAACCAATCCCCACCAGGGCTAGACCCGCTGCGACGATGCTGATCATGCCCCAGTTGATGTTTGCTTTTGGTTCTGGGGCGATCGTTGCGGGGGCGGGAGCCGGAGTGGGAGCTGGGGGTGGAGTCGCAGGCTTTGGTGGTGGATAGGTGATCTCACCGTTATGAAGGACCAATGCGCCTCGAACGACTTCATCCTCTACATCAACCTTGTAGTCTTCCCCCCCACCCATATCATCTAATAAGTGGCAAAGGTTGCGACCATATAGTTGACTTGACTGGCTCGCCATCCGGCTCGGAAGATCGGTGAAGCCAATGATTGTCACACCATGATGACGGCTCACCTGGCCTGGTTGCGTGACTTCACAGTTGCCCCCTTGTTCAGCCGCCATATCCACAATGACTGAGCCTTCTTTCATGCTCTCTACCATTTCGCGTGTGATCAGCACAGGCGCACGCTTACCGGGAATTAAGGCAGTCGTAATAATGATATCGACATCCTTTGCTTGAGCCGCAAACAAAGCCATTTCAGCTTCAATAAACTCTTTACTCATGACTTTGGCGTAGCCACCCTGCCCAGTGCCGTCTTCTTCAAAATGCAACTCAAGAAACTCAGCACCCAGACTTTGCACCTGCTCTTTCACAACGGGACGTGTGTCAAAGGCCCGCACGATCGCCCCCAACCCTCTCGCTGTACCAATTGCAGCTAAGCCAGCAACGCCAGCCCCAATTACCAGCACCTTAGCAGGCGGCACTTTACCCGCAGCTGTAATTTGCCCCGTAAAGAAACGCCCAAAGTGGTTAGCCGCCTCAATCACAGCTCGGTAGCCAGCAATATTTGCCATCGAGCTAAGGGCATCGAGCTTTTGGGCGCGACTAATCCGTGGTACAGCATCCATCGCTAGTACTGTGGCGCGTCGTTGGGCCAGATGGTCTAACAACTCCTTGTTTTGCGCGGGATAGATGAAGCTGATAAGTGTCCCGCCTTCTGGCATGAGGTCAACTTCGTGGCGATTAAGCTCCGGATGCATCGCCGGGGGACGTACCTTCAAAACAATGTCAGCACTACTCCAGAGTGCTTCTGCACTAGAGACAATCTCACAACCCACTGCCTCATAAGCACTATCTAAAAAGTTGGCAGCGGTTCCCGCTCCTGCCTCAATCAACACATCAAAGCCAAGTTTTTGCAGGGTTTTGACGTTATCAGGAGTCGCGGCCACCCGACATTCATTCGGAAAAACTTCCTTCGGAATGCCAACTCGTTTCCGACGTGGCTCTGCTGCGGGTTGATATTGCCCATCTGCATCTGATTGCTTTTCTGCTGCAATTGTCATAAGCGTTCACACTTGAATAATGGCTTCCTGTCGCGATATGGAGTGCATTTACTCTAGTGCGATCCCTCACATCAATGGGGGCTTCTTTACCTTCTCTTATGATTTTCACTTATATTATTTACATAAATCTATAAAAAATATTTAGCAACAGTTCAGAAATCGCATCATAACGTTACAGGAGGAACTTTAGCCGGAGTGCTACGTCATGAGTTGAGAGATTGTTATCGCGAAGATGCGGCCTTTTGGGAACTGACACCCATCTGCGTGCGCCCTAACCTTCGTCTGTCAATGCTAGAGTGATACGACAACCCTAGCTGCCATTGTTGTGAGTGAGTTACCTATGCTGTTAAATAGCTTTGCAAAGCGTACCCTGCGTGGATTGGCGATCGCCACGGCTTTATGTGCCTCTGTTGTACCTGCTGTGAGCTTGGCTCAAGGTGGGTCGGGTCTTGTAATTTTCAGCGGTGTCGAGCGAGAGAACATTCTTGACTATCACCTCGATTTTGGGGGTCGCCGGGGTCAGTATGATCGCTACCGTCTGCGGGTACCTCAGCGCAAAGTAAAGCTAGCCGTTAACCAGATCAACATCTCTTACCCCGACTATTACAAAGGCACATTTGATCCTAAAAATGTCGAAGTCTTCATCCAGGGAGACAGAAAAAAGGTTGGGATTAAAGAGGTCGTCTGGAACAAGCAAAACTATCTGCTTGAGATCTACTTAACAGAGGCGATTCCTGCAAACAACAGGTTTGAAATTCATCTCAACAACGTCGTTAACCCCGACTTTGGCGGCACCTTCTACTTCAATGTTCTGACCGTTTCGCCAGGGGATGTACCACTTCCCCGTCAATTGGGCACCTGGGTGATCACGATCTCCTAAGCTCTAGCAGCACGTCTTGTTTGCGAGTTTTCTAGATGCACGCTTGCATCAACCCAGTTGATAAAAAGTCACTCCAATAAGTAAAGCCCTCGATCTCAATTGGGGGCTTTTGAATATCTAGAAAATAGATGCTGGATGGCGATCGCTGAACAAACTAAGGGACTTGCAGATAAATACTGTACCAATAGGACGAATAGCCATTTGCCCTTACAGCACCACTGGGATATTAGTGTTTAAGCTGAGGGTGTAGCACTCTGTCTTACCTGACGCATCGATTACCCATTCGATCAAGCTAGAACCCCTGTGCTTCTTTTGATTCTGGGTTCGCAACTTAAATTCGCCTAAGAAAAATCCGTTACGCTGGAGAAAGTTTCTATCCCAATTGGCATGAAGCGCATTTTCTCCCTGTTTTTTACAGGACTGCTCATCAGTTGTCTTACCCTACTCAGTTTCACTGGGGTTGCCTCGGCCCAAACTCGCGAGCCGACACCTACCACGCCTCAAGAGTTGCCTGACCCTTCACCCTACACCAACTCGTTTTGGGACAAACTCGACCAACTCCGTGAAGATCGTCAACTCCAAGAGTTAATTGAGAAAGACCTGGATCGCAGCTTCACCATTCGCTCCCAAATTCAAACTGAGGTCGATCGCGCCTTTAGCCACACCACAACCCTGCTCAACGTTTTGCTGGCACTCTTGACCTTCTTGCCTGTGTTAGCCGCAGCTAGTGTCTGGTTTATCCGCCGCAGCGTGATCAACCAACTGGTCAACGAAACCAAGCAACAGATGCGCGAAGAGGTGGAAAAGCAGCTTGAGAAAGAAGTAGCCGCTGAAATTAAGCAACAAACAGACGCCTTTAAGCAAGAGGTCGAAAATCTACGCGCTGAATTTCAAAGCCAGCTTTCTCAGCTCAAGAGCTTCTTTTCAGATGTGCAAAGAGAAAAAGATGACATCATCCAAGAGTTAGCTGCAGTCACCCCTTCTCTCATTCGGGAGTCAGCTTCCAGCGAGACACAGGAAAAAATCCACCGTTTGACCCAAAAGCTAGAGTCGCTTGCCAGTCAGTCGCAACTGGTGTTTACGCCAAATGACTATATTGAGCAGGGTAAAGCACTGTACTTTGAAGGCCGATTTGAAGAAGCCGCTGCCCTCTATGACCGCGCCATTCAGCAAGAACCCGATAATGCCAAAGCCTGGTTTGGTAAGGGGGCAGCCCTGTCTAAGCAACAACAGTTCGACAGTGCCCTGGCTGCTTATGAAAAAGCGTTGCAATTAAAACCTGATTTTTCGGAGGCCTGGTTTGGCAAAGGTACGCTACACGCAAAGTTGCAACAACCCGACACAGCCATCTCTGCTTATGACCGAGCGCTTGAGCTAAAGCCTGATTTCTTTTTAGCCTGGTTTAGCAAAGCTCGTAGTCATGCCCTCAAAAGTGAAGCCGATGCAGCGATCGCCAGTTTGCAACAAGCCATTCAACTCAACCCAGAAAAAGCAAAAGAGGTAGCCAAAACGGATACCAGCTTCGAGGCTCTGCGCGATCGGCCTGATTTTCAAACTTTAATTGCTTAAAGCTCTGGGCAAAAGCCAACTCAGACGTGTATAATCATAAGCCGGACTGAAAACCAGCAAATCCCGGAGACAACTATCATGGCTCGCAAGTGTCAACTGACTGGCAAAAAGGCAAATAACGGTCGCGCAATTTCTCACTCTCACCGTCGCACCAAGAAGCTTCAAGAGGTAAATCTGCAATGGAAGCGGGTTTGGTGGGAGGAAGGCAACCGCTGGGTGCGTCTACGCCTTTCAACCAAAGCAATTAAAACGCTACAGCACAAAACCCTGGGTCAGTTTGCGAAAGAAACAGGGCTTGACCTGAGCAAAATCTAAAGCCCAAGTGTTCACCCGCATTTGCTGGAAAATTTAAATCATCCATGAGGGAGGCGATCGCATAACGATCTCCTCCTTTATTGTTGTTACTTAAAGGACACTTTGCCTGCCTTACAGCAAACGAGTCCTAAAATCAGCCCACCTTCGCAAGTCATTCACACCACAAAGCTCTTCAAGCAACCCAACCAAGGCGATCTCCGTTATAACCGTCGCCTCACCTCACCCGTCCCCTCTGCCAGCGATCGCAGTGTCAAACTTGCAACCCGCACCATTTGGCTAGCTAATCATTCCACCCCTACACGCATGATCTTGCGGGGGTTGTAGGGGAGTAAGACCCCTACGAGGTGGGGGACAAAGTATTTTTCACTGACGCTGTGCCAGCGAAAATGCTTTGGCAGGGGGGAAGTCCCCCGATCTTGCGGATCCGCCCAACCCGCTCCCTCCATCGGCAATCCCCAAATCCTTACCCAGTCCTCGCCTCACTGAACAAATAATGGCTCTCCTGCAAGCAAATTCGCTCAACCACCCACTCACTATTAAGCCGCACACCAGTTTCACATTCTGAAACGCTCAGCCATCTTGCTTACATCTCCTGATAGGTTAGATGGGTGAGATGGGTACCATTGGTGACAGAAACGGTTAATCAAAACTTTAAAAAGCCCTAACCCCCAAGAGCAGTCATCCTAGACCCAATTGGAGTCTGACTGTTTTTTCGATTTTGAGATGCCCCTGTTGATTTCTTAGCCGTTTCAGTCGTTACTCCATCCTTAACCATTTAGAAAAACGTGAGCTTTGGCGATCTTCGTCCATAATTCACGTAACTTTCTCCCCCAGCTATCAGGTTGTATACACGGCACGCCGTTACCAACCGCGTGTGGGGCAACTGACTCGTTCTCTTGCATCTTCAGGAAATCGCCATGTCCGATCCCAAACTTGCTAAAGCGGCTCATCGTTTGTTGCGAGAAGTTCAACGTATTGCGAAACGGTTTACGAAGGCGACGGTTCTCTGGCTGTTGCGGGTTGCCTTTGTCGCCAATCGACGCGGACGTTATGCCAACGCAGGTTTCGTTTTACCGACAACTGCCATGTTGGTGCTGGTAGTAACACTGACGGCAGGAGCGTTGAGTTATCGGGCCTTTAACACCAGCAACCGTGCGATCGGTGATTTGCAAAACCGGGTGATTTACAACGCGGCAACACCTGCGATCGATCGCGCACGGGCCAAGCTAGAGTTTATGTTTGACCCGGCAAAAGATTTCCGCTTCCCTGGTGGTGTGCCATCAGAGAAGTTTTTGACCTCAATGATGCTCAACGATGGCAGCAGCATCAATGGCGCGGTTGCGGCTCCGTTAACCATTGGGGGTGCCGACCCTTACCAGTTGCCCGACGAACAGCGGTTGGACATTAATGGCGATGGCAAGCGAGATAATGCCTGGGCTTACCGTGAAGATACCGATCGCGACGGTAAAGCCGATGCCACCATTGTGTATTCGGTTCTCTTCAGCACACCGAATGATACAGGGCTAGGCACCAACCAGGTACCCGGTTATCAGAAGCTGTTGCAACTCGACGATGACGCGAAAGTGCAAGGGGAAACGCAGGGCGATCGGGTCGTCTCCTTTGCCCGTAGTGGGCCGTTAAGCAACGCAAAGGCAAAAACCTGCGGTAGTGGCAGCACGGGTGGTGGGGTCGAACAGGGTTGGTATGAAGATCAAGGTGGTATCACCTCAACCCTGCGGAAAAACTTCCAGGTTGACGCTTTTGTAATTCCCGACAAGGTGGCCGCAGGTGCCCAGGGCAACTTCACCACGCTGGAATTTCAACAAGACCGCCAGTTGGATCGAGGCAACAAGTGGGGAGCCTGGTTCCGGAATGATATGGAGATCTTCCCTGGTCCTCAGTTCAACTGGAACGGAGCCATTCACACTGAAGGCAGCTTCATCGCATCAGGAAGGTTTGAGGCATATCTTGTAAGTACCCGTCCATCTTGCGTTTATAGCCCGGAGCGATCGTCTGAAATCTCCGTTACCAGAAAGGTTGGCTCTACGGCTGCTGATACGTTCTACGGTATTTTCTCGACTGGTACGATTCGAGACAACAACCTAAACAACAGTAGTGGTAACGCCAGGGTTCACATTTACAGCGATAATCCCCAAGACATTGTTAACAACACAGGCGGCAACTTTGATATTGAGTTGAATGCTAACAATGACTGGTTTTCGAGTAACAAGCCTGTTGACATCGCGCTTGACCCTAAAAAGATACAAGAAAGTGATGGCTACGCAGCACGAGGTGCCGACCCGACGAATGCTGCAAACCGAGACATGGCAAAAATGGGGGCAAATAATCGGTTTAACCGCCGATTCTTCGCCAACGCTGAAATTGCTCCTTATGTTGACGATACCTACCGGGCTGACGATCGCTACGGACCCAAGCAGCGCTATAAAGGCTCCGTTGTCATTCCGTCTGGTTCCAGCTCAGGTGATGTCATCACCAACTCAGACCCCAACTATGACCAGCTGGTTGCCAACAACCCGCTTGGTAACGACGCAACAAACGTTGGTTTAGATGGCTACTGGGAACGTCGCGCCCTCAACGAAGGGGCACGCATTATTGTGGGTCAACGGTTAGAACTTGGTAACTCGAGTGGCTGGTCAGCGCCCAAAGATCGCCCCAACACCTTACAAGACGGTGTGTTGCAACCCTTAGATGCAACGTCACTCAGAGCTGGAGACGGCAACTTTGATACCGTCCGTGAGTTTGATGGTACTGTGCTGACGGGCAGTGCGCTTGAGAATACTGACCCTGAGTTAAACGATGATAATGGTGATCCGCTCTACGCTCCGGCCCGCTTAAACGCAAACAATCCCCACGAAAATCGTCAGCGGCGAGCTTTGCGAGACAATACCGCAGCGGTACAAGCCACAGCGGTTTACCACTACGCCAGCGACAGCGGAAAGAATTACCCGATCGCATGTTTAGCTAGCACGGCTCACCACGGCTCGCCCTATGCCCTGGCTCGGTCAATCAACTTCTTGCCTACTATTTTCAAAAATACATCCAGTCAAGATGTTGGTTTAATTGTCGATTTCTTTAACGGCAAAGGTACTAATGGTTGGGAGTTTGAGCCACCCCAACAAAACGAAACCAACTTTGCCTCCGCTGTTGCCAACACCACCAGTCCTTTGCGCATCGCACTGGATAACCTGGCCAACTTTGCGGGTGATCCAAAGGGTGCCTTCCCCGCTGAGCAGGAAGCAGGCAAGATTCACCCCGACCCAGAAGTGACCATGTGGGGTGATTTCTCTAACCTGCGTCGCACCTTGCAACGGTTAGATACCGTTGGCTATAACGCACTTAGCCCAGCCGACAAAACCAACTTAGAAACAGCTTCTTGCACCCTGGGAATGCTGGCTTACAACATTGAGCAAGTGCGCCAGTTTGACCCCAAAAACCCTGCCAACGATCAAGGCGTATCAGGGGTTGGCGAAACGGGTCGCTTAATGGGTGCGCTGGGCTACGACCTGTTTGAGTTAATGGACGGGGTGAATGACCCTCTGAATGGCAACCTGGAGGTTGTGCCGCGCCAACAGCTCAGCACTTATCAGTATGGCAAGATCAACGGCATTGGCGGCGACCCTGGCAACGTTGACCAGTCTTACTACAATGCTCGCGACTACGATCGCGTCCCGGCAGAGGCATTTCTTGCCAAGCTCAGAGAATCCTATGAGCGCAACGGGTTAAGGCCGCAAGAGCGACGCAAGCTGGCAATGGCTGAGCTAATCTTTGCTCACTTCCAAATTGATCGCGATCGCACCTACGGTTTCCGGGCTTCTCCCGCTGCCAATACCTGGAACTACAACCCCTACATTTATTTCAACGACTCCTTGGGTGGGTTCCAATTATTTTCTTCAGCCTGCGACCCCAACACGTTTGCTTTCACCAGCTCAACCGCAGGCGCAAACGAGACTGGTAAGACATCGGCTGAAAAAGTCAAGCTGCAGCTAGGGGCTGAGCAAAACGTGATTCGCTTTAGAGTTGGTTTGTCGCGATTGTGCGGCACCGTCATCCCAAATGGTGCGCTGCGCGAGGGGCCGGGCGATCTGCACATGCCTGTCCGTAACGACAATACGAATCTAACGAAATATCTCGTCACCCAAAACAACATTAGCCCCTTAAACCAACTAGGTGCGACCCTCGCTTTACCTGAAGGCGTAGGTGCACCTAACCCCAACTCATTCTCAACTCCTGAGAAAAAAGAGGGCCTTGCCTATTTCTGGGAGTATCAGAAATACTTCGATACCCGGAAGGTTACAGGGGCAGGATTAGATAGCGCTGATTATCGTAAGGAATACTATCTAAGAGGTTCGGTTGCACCAAAGTGGCCCTCTTTGTATTACATCTTCCCGCAGGTTCAACATGGGCTTACGGGTGGGTTAACTAGCTTTGCTAGTGGGCTTTCGGGTGAAACTGTTTGCATCGACCATCGTCAACCCACCGGGGCACTCAACTACTTTGACCCCGATAGCTGTAGCACTTCAGGCACTTCGCTGCGAGCCGCGTTTCAACCCTGGGCAGAGCCTTATGTAACAGATCCCGATGTGGTGGCGGCAGTCGGCAGTTATGTCTTTAAGCCGGTTGATAATGGCGGGGCAGGGGATCCCAACGGGGTTAGTCCACTCGTTTACACCGTCGGGGATGATGATCCCAATAAGTGCAATTTCGCCCCCAACGGCAAGCATTGCTACCGCTCCTTTAACTTCCCAGTCACAGGGCGTTCAGTAGTAGGTTTGGTCGTACGTCCCCGTCGCTTACCTGCTGGGTTTACCAATCCCACTGTGTTAGATGCGGCAGCGGGCACCTGGCAGACCCCTATCTTTAGTCTCGACTCGATTACCACCCGTCAGCAGTTCCGTCCGACCAACCGGATTATGGTGCCAAACGGCAACAGTTTCAACTCGACTCAAGGCATCACGGCTGTGATTCCGTTCTTAGACCGAGTTATGTTTAACGGGCGTGAGTGGTTGCCTGCACGAGTCATGGACATTGACTTAGGGATGCTCCGTCATGAAATCGTGAAGCCAGGTGAACCCTGGTTGCCCATGAGCGGCATCATTTATGCCTTTAGGGAAGACGCTATACGCGAAGACGCAATCGCGCGATCACCCAACGTCGCCGCTGATGCCAGAACAGATGCGGGCAGCACAGATCCGACGGCTCAGTCCGATCCTAGATACTCTAACCAAAAGATCTCGTATAAGGCTGTCGATTATATCCCTGACCCTGAGCGGAGGGTGCATGGTTTCCGCTTGCGCGATGGTGCTATCTTGCGGCGATCGCCCAACACCATCTCAGGTGCGGGCACTGGTATTGAAGAACAAGACAACATTCGTGGACTCTCGTTCTTTAGTGATGACCCCGTTTACATCATGGGGTACTACAACCTGCACCAAACAGGTACGAGCGACAGTGCTGTCGAAGATACAGCCATCAACACCAGCACTGGTGGTGGCACCAACCGGATCGAAGAATTTAAGGAGTTACTGCCAACCAACGCAGCCTACAACAAGACCCAGTTTTATACCAATCGCAAGACTCTTAACCCTGACTTTGCCAACCAAACGAGGGATTGGTGGCGGCCTTCAGAAATCCTGGCCGACTCGATCACGATCTTGTCTGAGAGTTTCTGTGATGGCAGTGCGATCGATACCTTCATGACGACAGCTCAGGGTAGCACAGCCGAGATCACAAACACCACGTTCTCAGGTCGGAACAAAACACTCTCTGGGGATGACCTACCCAATTACCTCTTCCCCTATGCGCTCAAGACTGGTTCAACGGTACAGGGCGCAGCTGTTTACAACGATCCACTCACAGGTCTATATGGACCTGGTTGTACAAACGGTGGCGCAAATAGCCGGACTTCGTTCTTAAACCAAAACCGTCCGCGTTACGATGGCATGTTTAGCCAGAATGGCTGGTCGTGGGTACGAGAGAGCCCCGATGATAACTTTGCTGCCGTTGCCATCTCCCGTAATGGCAGTGGTCGAGTGCTGCCGCATCAACCCAACCCTGGTAATAACGCGGCGTACAACACTCGGCGAGGGAAGATCAGCATGACAAGTTCCACTGGTGGAACTATAAACGATGATGTAAGAGACATCACACGAACGGCAGTTAGTTGGCGCAAACCAGAGCCAGTGTTTGACTATGACTTCGTTGCCAGCCGTAACTCTGTTTCAGTTGATAACCTCTATGCCCGCATTAATGGTAGTAGTCAGCCTCAAGGTACCCGTGCAATTCCACCCGCAGAAAACACGCGCGTGAACAGCATCACCATTAGTGGCATTGGGCCATCACGCGAAGGCTCACCCTATGGCGGTTTACACAACTTCCCGCGCTTTTTAGAAACCTGGAGTGGACGTAAGTTGTGGTTTGCGGGTTCCTTTTTACAGCTCAACTTCTCAAACTACGGCACCGCTCCCTTTGACAATGACGCATGGGAACTGAGCCAAAGTCCAGACGTCAGCTCTGAACGCATTAGCTATTACTCACCACCTGACCGTCTCTGGGGTTATGACGTTGCATTACAGCTCGCTCCGGCAGGTCCTGCGGCTGCTCGTTTCGTTACTTCTAGTAACGTTCGCAACGAGTTCTATAATGAACCAGCTGCGAATGATGCTTACATCAAAGCGCTGTGTGAGTCACTTCGAGTCAACAATGGAGCGTTAAATGCGCTGAACTTCTCAGGCGATACAAATGCCCAGGCTGCGAAAAACCGCATCCAGAATGGGCAATTTAGTTGCCCGAAATAGTTCGCTTCTAGCGGTAAAGCCTACTTTACCGCATCCACTTTTCCCTCACATTTGGATCAGGCTTATGTCTATCTCCCCTCGTTCTTATCCGCCGAAGTTGTTACTTGCCCTGAGGCAGCAGCAACGTGATGCTTCCGAGCAAGGGTTATCGCTGACGGAATGTCTGGTAGCGATCATCATCTTGTCGCTGTTAGGGCTAGCGATTACCCCGCCAATGTTTTTGGCCGCAGGAACACGGGTACAAGCACGACGGGCAGACCAGGCGAACCAAATCGCGCAGAGTGAAATTGATCGCGTTCGTTCGATGGTTGAGCGCGGCAGTAGCACGCTCACAGTCAGCGATTTACCCGCGATCGCAACGGCCACAAACCTGAAAGACGCGGCGGCAGCAACACCAACCACCACAGTCTCAGCAACCAACCCCCTCTTGACTAATGCCAAGTGTAACTCTAGCAGCCTTTACGCGCGGGATGTGCTGCAAGTGCCAGTGAGTAGTGTTGTGCTGGTCGATCAAGATGGGGACTGCACACCTGACTATATGATGCAGGTCTTTCGATCTCAAGGAAACGCTGCCACCGCCAGCGATGTTCCAACTAGCTTTCAGGTTGGGGTGCGGGTTTATGCCATTACTCAGGGAGCGGCTTCTCAAACCTTGATGACCGATCGCACCGCGTCTCTCATTATTGGTACGGGGCCTAAAGACAAAGTGGATGGCAATAAACGTCGTCCGCTTGCGGTTTTATATTCCACTGTGACGCGATCAGATACCAGTGGTGGTCTAGGTGGCTTGTGTCGTCAGCTTGGCGGCACCGATACAACGTGTAAATAAATTGTTGGTGTTGATTCTGGGCAACCCGCTATGCTGCAACGCACTTTCTACCAAATCAAACGTTCCTGGCTGTCTCGTCGCAACCAGCGCAATCGTGGTTTCACACTTCTAGAGCTGCTGATATCAATGTTTATCGGGAGCTTGATTGTGGTCACTATGCTATCGCTGGTGCTGGAGATTAGTGAGAGCGATCGCAAAGATGCCGCTCGCACAGAAGTTCAGCGCGACATGCAACTCGCTATGAACTACATCGCGCAAGACTTGCGCGAAGCGGTCTTTGTTTACGATGGCCGTTGCCTTGGCTCTACACCATTAGGCAATGCTACAACGGACTACGCGACGTTTTGCCCAGGGTTGCTCAACCATTTGCCCTCTGGTTGGAATGGCAATATGAGTGAGATCAATAAAACGGGTGGGGCTTTTACACCGTTGCTTGCCTTTTGGAAACCTGAAGAATTACCACAGGCTGTTCTGGATGCCTGTGCAACTGCTGCCAAAAACACAGGTGGGGCAAGCCCAACTGAAGCAATTATTGATTTAGTCAACAACAAGGGGATTCCCTGCATCTCTGGTCGCAGCTACACCCTGATTGTTTACGGACTAGACACGCGTAACCCAAGTAACCTCTGGAAGGGTCGGGCACGTTTAAGTCGCTATCGTTTAAGCCAGTTTAGCGAATCGTTTGACCCAGCCAACCCAACAACCAATACTGGTTGGGTAAACCCCAAAGAAACAGTCACTTCGGGCTTTTTGCAGTGGCCCTACATTGTAGATGTCAACACAGGTTCACCAGCGAACGCTCAAGGAAGCAACCGCCCAACGGGTAGCCCAGAAGCATTAGTTGATTTTGTCGATAACGGTTTACCCACAAGCCGTACACCCAAAGCCGAACCACCTGCTTGTGCCAACCCCGCTTCGGGTTTACAAACGGTTCCGACTTTTCCTTTCACTGATGTAAACAATCAGTTTCCGGCTAGTGCCGCGATTCCTGGTTTGTTTGCTTGTGTTCGGGGCAATTTATACACTTCAACCGCGCTTCCGGCAACTGAGCAGACCGTCAACCAGGAAGTGCAAGTTACGCTGATTGGCAACGTCGATGGGCGTGGTGGCTTTCCAATTAAGAATACTGGCAATTACAGCGTCTCTGGGCGTGTCTTCCCGCTACAAACACGGATTATGACACGCGGCATTTTAGAAAAGGGGTCTGATTAGTCAAAGCAGAGAACATCAGGGAAACAGACGGTGAAGCCAGAGTAGAGGCAGGAAAGGACATGAAGCAGTGGCACCCAATTCAATTTAGAAGTAAGCGCAGGCGATATTCTGCTGGTTTTACGCTCTTAGAGTTGCTAGTCGTAGTTTTTATAATCGGCATTTTAGCCGCGATCGCCGCCCCAACCTGGGATAAACTCCTCAGTCGCCAACGGGTCACAACCGCTCGCGAACAGGTGATGACGGCCCTCCGGCAAGCCCAAAGTGAAGCACGCCGAAGCCGCACCCCCAGGGTTGTTTTTCTAGACCCAAATGAGTCGGGCGATCGCCCCCGCATTGTGACAACATCCTACGCCAAACTCAATCCTGTGACTTTTACAACGGTGCAGGGTTGGCAGAATATTGGTCAGTCTGATATTCCAGCAGGCACCATTCAACTTGCGGTTGAACGGGGTGGTAGCCCAGTCACCGATCAAAACCAGCGCCGAGTCATTTTTGACGGGGATGGAGCGGTCGATCGCCGCACAGACGTTCCCCTTTACATCGTATTACAGGGTAGCAAAGCAGGTCCGGGCGATCGTCGCTGTATTGTGGTTGAAACTCGCCTCGGCTCAATGCGGACGGGTCAGGGCACAGAGTGTAAGCCCTAAAGCATTCTTTTAAGGCTGCTTAACCTTGCTCAGAGCCAACCAAACGGTTTACCGTTGAATAGAGATCTGGATAACGCAGCCAGCCAATTTTTGTGCTATGAAAATCCCTGACTTAGATAGTCAAACGATTGATCGCGTCATCGAAATGGCGTGGGAAGACCGTACTCCCTTTGAGGCGATCGAGGTTCAGTTTGGGCTTCAAGAGAAAGAAGTGATTGCCATTATGCGTCGTTTTATGAAGGCTTCAAGCTTCAAAATGTGGCGTAAACGGGTCACAGCTCGTAAAACCAAACATCTCCAAAAGCGCGATTTCACAGTTGGTTGCTTCAAGTCCAGAATGCAAAAGACACGCGACCTGGGTTAGTCCGATTTTCGTCAAAAAAGAAAGGGGCATCTGCCCCCTTCAAATTTCTTTTGCTTTTGGTCTAAGCGGTTTGGTATGACCTGGTACTACCCAGATTGAGGTTTAGACGGTGCTTAAGCTTTTTGCGCGATCGCCTAGTAAGCACCAAACCCCGTCAATACTTTGGGAATTGTCAGCATTAAAAACTTCAAATCTTGCCCAAGCGACCAGGTACTGAGATATTTCAAGTCACAGGAATTAACCAGGTTCAGGTCAACTACCGTCGATCGCGCCGCAACCTGCCAGGCTCCCGTGATTCCCGGTAATGCTTTCAACCGATGCCGCAGATCTGGGGTAATACGAATTGCGTCGTAAAGTGCCCAGGGACGCGGCCCCACCAGACTCATTTCACCGCGCAAGACATTAAACAATTGCGGTAACTCATCCAGACTATATTTGCGCAGCCAGTAACCAATTGGCGTCACTCTAGGATCTTGCTGAAGCTTGTGTAACCCAGCCTGGTTTTGCATGACCTGGTGATGGAGTTGCTCAGCATTGGCTTGCATCGTCCGAAACTTGATAATGCGGAAGAGTTTGCCCCGTTCGCCCACGCGCCACTGTTGAAAGAAAATCGGCCCCGGCGATGACGACTTCACCAGCAATGCCAACCCAAGAAACAATGGACTCAAAAGCATTACCAGTAAAGCTGCAACCAACCAATCGAGCGATCGCTTCATATACCAGCCCCACGGAAACACCTTGTGAGGCATTTGGGGAGAACCTTTGAGCGACAGATAGAGGGGCTTACCCGCCTGTAAACACACATCAGCCCAAAACCGAATATGGTCTTCACCCATATCAGGGGACAAACACACCAACATGACTGGAGATTTTGCCAAGCACTCAACTAATCGCTCTTTACCAGTGAGGGGGGGAAGCAAAACGAGATTCTCACGAGCAGATGACAGTTTCACTATTAACTTCTGTTGTCGCCAAGTCAGGGAGTAGCCCGATTTGATGAAGTGAGCAACCTTTGGTGCAGAAGGCAAATTGAGAGAGTTATGGAGCGTTAGCATAAGCATTAAACCAATTGCAGCAATTCTCAGTATGAGAATAATTCTCACAAAAATATTCATTTTGAACACCTATCAATGGCTGGAATACCCATTCTGCCGTTCATAAAATTGAGCGCACAAGCCTTTAGAGGCTCTGACTTCAGTACAAATGTTTCAAA